>JAGOWF010000122.1 GCA_018060305.1 Pyrinomonadaceae bacterium | reverse complement strand
TCGATGTCAACGCCGATCGTGTCAGGCACCGCCGCACTGCTTCTGCAGGCAAATCCAAAGCTCACGCCAAACATGATCAAGATGCTGCTCGAATACACAGCTCAGCCGATAGCCGGCTACAACATGTTTGAGCAGGGAGCCGGACAACTGAATGTAGAGGGTGCGGTCCGTATCGCCAAACTCGTTCGTCAAGACCTGCCTGATCCGACGCCTGTCGGCACGCCGCTCCTGACAACGAACCAGATACCTGACCACACATCGACGATCGCTACGACGCGGTTCCAATGGGCCGGCGGCATCCTGCCGAGCTACGGCACTATGACCGGGACAAATCTGATCATGCAGTACCAGGGCATCTACGGCCTCGGCATCATCGTCGGCGACGGCATCATCGTCGGTGACGGCATCATCGTCGGTGACGGCATCATCGTCGGTGACGGCATCATCGTCGGCGACGGCATCATCGTCAGCGACGGCGCCGTGCTGCCGGACGGAACCGCACCGAACGGCTATCAGACGATTCGTCGAGGCTCAACGCTCTACGGCTCGAATATACTGTTCGGCAACTCGCCGTCGATGACCAACTACTTCCCGATCGCTGACGGCATACTCGTCAGCGATGGCATACTGGTCAGCGACGGTATAATCGTCGGTGACGCGGCTCAGGCAATGAGCAATTCGATCATGGCAAATGGGGACAATACGCCCGGTATGCAATAGATGGGCTATCGCATAACTCGCGTATTCTGAAGGAAGCGACAGGGCCCAAATCGGGCCTTGTCGCTTTTTATATTGTTAAAAGATTTTTATTGCACACTGCCGTTTGTTTAGCATACAATTAATGTTGTCGCGGTCTAGGCCCGACAAGTTCCCGTTCCCTCAGCGCGCGCCGCGCATCGCTCCTGCATTCATCTCTCCGAGATCTCGCCCATGTTGACGCCCTCCAAGGAAAAAACCGTCACTCTGTTCATCGCCGCTCTTATGCCTCTGGCGATCGGCGCCGTGGCATGGGCGCTATTCGGACTGGCCTCGGCAAAGATCGATGCCGGCGTCATCACGTTGACGGTCCTGACGGTTTTTTGCAGTTGTTATCTGAGGATTCAACTCCCGCGCGTAAACATCCATTTGACGATCTCTGACGGGCTGATAATGCTCGCGCTGATCGTTTATGGCGGACAGATAGCTCTGCTGGTGGCGGCCGTGGAAACGACCGTCGCTTCGTTGAATATCAGACGCCAAGGCGTGGCATTGAGCGCCAAGACGATCCTTGTAAATATTCAGATCGCGGTGATATCGGTCCTGTTTGCTTCCCTCGTCACACAGGGCATATTTCCGATCGACTTGATAATGCAGCGCGCCGACGCAACGAGCTTTGTCCTCTTGCTGACCGTGTTGTCGATGTCGCTGTTCGTGGTGAATTCGAGCCTGGTCGCGATCTATGCTTCGATCCGAAAGGACGTGTCATTCTGGAAGGTCTGGACTGACAATTGTTTTTCCGCGGTTCTCATCTATCTGACAGGCGCTGTTGTCGCCGGTATCGTCGTCTTTGCTCTGGAATCGGTCAATATATACCTCATCACCGCCGTCGTTGCGTTCTTCGGTGTTATATACCTGACATTCCGCCGTTTTGTTGACGATCTAAAGAAGACGATCGAGACAGCCAAACATGCCGAGCGCGAGCGTGCCGAGCAGGCCGAAGCCCATGTGCAGGAACTCAAGCACTATGTCGAAGAGCTCGAACACAGCAGCGAGGCATTGCAGGAAAGCCATGAGAACTTTCGACACGCGGCCTACCACGATGCCCTCACCGGCTTACCGAACCGCAACTTTTTTCTCGACACGCTCAAGGGCCTGCTGCAGGGCAGCCGCGAGAATGCCGAGAGCAACTTTGCCGTCCTGCTTCTGGACCTTAAGAGTTTCAAAACGATCAATGATAGTCTCGGCCATTCGATGGGCGATCGTCTGATCAGGAATGTGGCAAAACGGCTGTCAAGCACCATTCGTGAGGACGATATGACGGCCCGGTTTAGCGGTGACAAATTCGGCGTTATCCTAAACGACCTGCTGAGTCGCGAGGAGGCAACGGCCTTTGCCGACCGTCTCGCCCGGCGCCTCTCGGAGCCATATACGCTCGACGGACGACAGGTCTTTACGAGTGCAAAGATCGGTATTGCCTACGGCAACTCAAAATACCCCGAGGCCGAGGATATCCTTCGTGATGCCGATATCGCGATGTATTACGCGAAGGAAAATCAGGAGAATTACGTCATCTTTGACCAAAAGATGCATGTCCGCGCGGTCACGCGGCTTCAGCTCGAGACCGATCTGCGGTTTGCGATAGAGCGAAATGAGTTTGAGCTGTATTACCAGCCGATCATCAAACTCGATTCGGCAACACTCGACGGTTTCGAGGCCCTCGTCCGCTGGAATCATCCGCAGCGCGGCCTCGTGCCGCCAAACGAATTCATTCCGATAGCTGAGAATACCGGTCTGATAATTCCGATGACGGTGCAGATCCTTCATTCGGCGTGCACTCAGATCGTCGAGTGGCAACAAACGTTTGACACCGCACGACATTTGACCATAGCCGTCAATCTGTCCGGCAAACACTTCGGCCATCCGGCCCTAGTCGAGCAGATAACAACGGTCGTCTCAGAAACAGGCATCGACCCGGCCAACCTCAAGCTCGAGCTGACAGAGAGTGCGGTGATGGAAAACGCCGAGACCGCTATCCTGATGCTCAAACAGATCAAGGAAACCGGCGTGCGCATTTCGATCGATGATTTCGGGACGGGCTATTCGAGCCTTAGTTATCTGCACCGGTTCCCGATCGACCTGCTCAAGGTTGACCGCTCTTTCGTCTCTGCCATGGAAGAAAATACCGAGAACGGCGAGATCGTCCGCACCGTTATCGCCCTTGCTAAAGCATTGAATCTAAAGGTAGTTGCCGAGGGAATCGAATCGATACACCAGTTTCACCAGCTTCGTGTTCTCGGCTGTGAGTACGGCCAGGGATATTTATTCTCAAAGCCGCTCCCCGTCGGAGACATCGCTCGCCTGCTCGACGACAGTTCGCGTTGGCAGAACATCCTTCCATCAACCGCGACACAGGTGATGCCGCCGCCGCAACTCGAAATTCCACCGCTCAGACTCGCCCAATAACCTATTCGTCCGGCGGCTCGACCGACCCATGTAAAGCCCCAAGGCGTGCAACTTCGGTTTGGATCTCCGAAAACTGTAGATTGATGAGATTAGCTCCGTCAAAATACCGGTCGTTCGTTATCTCATAGACCGCGAACGGAGGCGGAATGAACTCTGCCATTTCCTCGCGCTCCTGAAAGTCGACCCGCGCCGTGTTCAGGCCCCGCAGTTGGCCGAGATAGACATCAAATGCGAACGAGTGACGGTCAAACTCGTGAAAGTAGCGGTTCTTTCTGATCTCCGCGACCGCAAGCGGTTCGAACTTCGCGAACTCTGCCTCATCGAGGTGTATCTCGGCCAGCTTGGACTCGGCCAGATCGCCGTCGTGTGTCGCAAATCGCTGCTGCAGCAATCGCGTCCACGCGTTAGAATACGGATCGCGTATCTGTCGCAGCCTCAGTCGAGTCCCCCGAATGTAACCGTCGAATATCTGCACATGGCTGCTCGCCGGCGTGAGCGGCTCGGGCAGCCCTTCGATCAGGAATAGTCGGTGCAATTCAGTCGCGGCAGTTTTGTTCATCTTTCGCAAGTTTACTATACTCAGGACTTTAGTTCTGTTAGGAGATTTTGCACTATGAGATCCTTGTTAATGCTGATCGCTGTCGCTATCGTGTCGCTCGGCATGCTTGGCTGCGGCGGAACGACGCCGAACACGAACGCAAGCAACACGAAGGCCGGCAACGCGAATAACCCCCTTGAAACTACGAAAAAACAGCCCGAAGAGGTCAAGAACAACGCGCCAACGATGACGCCGGTCGTCAAGGCCTATTGTGACGCGTGGACCAAGAATGACGAAGGGGCGCTCAGAAAGGTTTACTCGGCCGCCAGCCTGAAAGAGTTCGAGGCCGATATGAAGGCTGAAAAGGCTAAACGCCTGATCGATTTCCTAAAGTCGGACAAGATAACCGGCAAGACATGCGAGGCCTCGAACGAGCAGATCACGGGCGACCGCGCGGTGGTGACATTCAAGGCGGACACGTACCCGACTGGTATCAAGCTTGTTTTCGTAAAGGAAAATGGCGAGTGGAAGCTCACCAACGAGATGCCTGATTTTGACGCCGTCAAAAAGGCGCAGCCGGCACCGAATTCGAACGCAGTAAAGTAACTATCCCGCGATGCCCTTGGCATCAGAACGATATGGCGGCAGAGTAACGCGAGCCGCCTTTTCTTTTTTCAGCCCAAGCGCCCAATCGGCCTGCATCAGCGTGTGAATGTCGCGCGTCCCCTCGTAAATGACCGCAGCCTTGCAGTTTCGCAAGAATCGTTCGACTGGATAGTCGTTCGTATAGCCGTTCGCACCATGCACCTCGATAGCCATCGACGCGGCTGTTTCGCTACGCGTGGTCGCCTGCCATTTTGCCAGCGAAGCTGCCTTGGCCGACGGCAGTCCTTCGTTCTTTAGCCAGCCGCACTTGAGCCAGAGCATGTGGGCCATCTGATAGTCGGCTTCCATGTTGGCGATCTTTTGTTTTACAAGCTGGAAATTGCCGATCGTCTGCCCCTGAACTTCGCGCGTATTCGCATAGGCGACAGACGCGTCACGGCTCGCCCGGATCACGCCCGTCGCGCCGCTCGCGACGGTGTAGCGGCCGTTTTCTAAACTAAACATCGCGATCTTGAAGCCTTCGCCTTCCTGCCCGAGCATGTTAGCGTGCGGCACGCGAACGTCCTGGAGCGAAAAGTAGCCCGTGTTCCCGGCCTTGATGCCGAGCTTGCCATGCAGCGTGCCGCTCGAGAATCCAGGCATCGACCGCTCGACGATGAAGCACGAGATGCCGCTGTGATCGCGCACCTTTTGCTTCTCCTGATCGGTCCAACAAAAGAACAGGAAGTGATCGGCAACGTCCGCCAGCGAGATCCACATCTTCTCGCCGTTCAGGATCCAATCGTCACCGTCACGCCGTGCGTAAGAACGCATGCCGACAACATCGCTGCCGGCATTCGGCTCAGTGAGGCCAAAGGTCGCGATCTTCTCGCCCTTTGCCTGCGGCACGAGATATTTCTGTTTCTGCTCCTCGGTGCCCCATGAATACACGCTCAGACTGTTGAGCCCGACGTGCACAGACATCGCGACGCGCAAAAAAGTATCGCATGCTTCCAATTCCTCACACACCAGCCCGAGCGAGATATAATCAAATCCCGCACCGCCGTACTGCTCCGGAATGCACACGCCAAGCAATCCAAGCTCGGCCATCTTAGTAAAAATGGTCGGCTCAAAAAACGCCTTCTCGTCCCATTCCTTGATATGCGGTGCGACCTCGCCCGCGCAAAACTCGCGGACGGTATTCTGCAATGCGATGTGTTCTTCGGTTAACTGAAATTCGATCACGGTTAAGCTATTCCTCGCTATGAGTTACTGCAAAAAGGTTTATATTACCATTCACAAAAAGTTTAGACTAACCTGTGCGATTCAGGTAATATCATCGTGTGATCAGCGTCGAAGAACTCAAGCGAGAAATTGACCGAGTGCCGCCCGATAAGCTGGACGGGCTCTATCGATATGTTCGCGGTCTGGCGAACGTGCAGCCAGCTAAACGGAGCCGCCGAAAAACGATCGAAAGGTTGAATTCGATCCGAATCGACGGGCCGGCCGATCTTGCAACTAACTTGGACGAGTATCTTTATTTCGGTAAAGAAATGGAAAAATGATCTTCCTGGACACATGAGGATGCGACCATTGTCAGCATGGACACCGACCTGTTCTCCCGAGCATTCAATCTCTATCGATCCCGAACTGATAAAACATGGGGCCTGATCGACTGCGTTTCGTTTATCGTCATGCAGGATCATCAGTGCCTCGACGCCTTGACGAACGACATCCACTTTATACAAGCAGGGTTTATGGCTCACCTGCGTCATTCCGAATGATCCCCATCTCAAAAGCCCTCAAACTCATCACGGCACAAACGGCGCCGCTCGGTACCGAAAAAGTTCCGCTTGCCGACGCCGTCGGACGCGTTTTGGCCGAGCCGGTCGTCGCCGACACCGATCTGCCGCCATTTGACCGGTCGATGATGGATGGCTATGCCGTGATCGCCGCAGATATCACCAAGACACCGGTTTCACTGAACATCGTCGGTGAATCGTCCGCAGGCCACGGCTGGAATGGCCGGTTGAGAGGCGGACAGGCTGTGCGGATCATGACCGGAGCCCGTGTTCCTGCCGGTGCCGATGCCGTTCAGCGTGTCGAGGTGACGAGTGAATCGAACGGCTGCGTCAAAGTCCTTGAACCGGTCCGAAAAGGCATGTCCGTCGTCCGTCGCGGCGCTGAGATCAAACGCGGCAAAGTAGTTTTCAAAACCGGAGAGGTCATCACCGAAAACATGATCGCGGCTCTGGCCTCATTTGGTTATGCAAAGATCCTTGTTGGCCGCCGCCCACGTGTCGCCATCCTCGGCACCGGCAGCGAGATCGTCGGCGTCGGCAAAAAGCCGGGCCTCGACCAGATACGCAACTCAAATTCGGTAATGCTCGACGTTCTCGCCCGCCGCTTCGCGGCCGAAACGACGGTATTGCCGATGGCGAAGGACCGATTGGACGCTCTCAAGTCTGCGATCCAGGAGGCCGTGGGATCAAAGAACTCCGAACCCCGAACTCTGAACTCCGAACTCCTCATAATTACCGGCGGCGTCTCGGTCGGAAAGTATGACCTCACCAAACAGGCTCTCACCGAACTCGGAGCGGAGATATTCTTTGAGAAGGTCCGGCTCAAACCGGGTAAGCCCGCCGTTTTCGCCCGCCTCGGCAAAACGCTCGTCTTCGGCCTGCCCGGCAATCCCGTGTCTGCGGCTGTGACGTTTCATCTTTTTGTCCGCAAAGCACTTATGCTGATGCAGGGAGCATCGTCAACCGATCTGCTCACCGGCACCGCCGTCGCGGGAGCCAACGTAAAGGCGGCGAAAGATCGCGACACCTACACCGCTGCCCGGTTTGAGACCGACGCTGCCGGTCGCCTCATTGCGGTGCCGCTTCGGACGCAGGGCTCGTCCGATCTGGTTTCGTTTGCACGCGCGGAAGCGCTCATTTTTATCGCCGCGGGAACAGGCTATAAGATCGGCGACGCCGTCAAAGTTGCCTTTCTTTAGCAAACCACCTCCGTGCACTCCGTGTGCTCTGCGGCTAGAATATCCCTATGAGTGAATTGTCACACCTCGACGAGGCCGGAAAAATAAAGATGGTCGATGTTTCCGACAAACCGGCAACCGCGCGCCGCGCCGTCGCCTCGGGCAAAGTCTTGCTTAACTCTGCGACTCTGCAAACTCTGAAAACTCACTCAACTCCCAAAGGTGATCCATTGGAGATCGCCCGCATCGCCGGCATCATGGCCGCGAAGAAAACCGCAGAGCTTATCCCGCTCTGTCACCAACTCAACCTGTCAAAAATAAACGTGACCGCCGAGATCACCGACTACGGCGTCGCCCTCACGGCCGAAGCCGTCACCAACGCCCAAACAGGCGTCGAAATGGAAGCCCTCACCGCCATCTCCGTCGCCGCCCTGACCATCTACGACATGCTCAAGGCCGTCCAAAAGGACATCCAAATAACCGACATGCGCCTCGATTCCAAAACCGGCGGCAAGAGTTAGCCCGTCGGACCGCAGGCAGCCTGCCTGCGAATACGCCGTCGGAACGCGGGCACCCTTGCCCGCACGTGGCGTACGGTATTTTGAACGCGGATCGGGCGGATCGAGCGGA
>JAGOWF010000121.1 GCA_018060305.1 Pyrinomonadaceae bacterium | reverse complement strand
TTGCACAGGGATGGGCACTGACACAGTTATGGATGTTCTGGGTCGCACCGCCGCTCGGGGCCCTGTTGGCCGGATTCCTATACGACTGGCTTGGAAGCAAGGACTCCGCCGCGCCGGCGCCTGCTGCCACTGAAACAAAAGAAGAGGCGAAGGAAGAAGCCAAGGACGAATAGCAGCACATGGGATAACTGACAATCCCCAAGAAACTAGAAAAGGCCCGGCGATGAGCGCGGGCCTCTTCTGTTTTGGAGGCTTCAGACCTGATCGCAACACAGGCTGTAATTGCTACCGTTGCTCGATTCCTCGCCTAGCGGAGTTCACAACACGAGCCTTGTGCGGGGCCTGAAGCCAAACTAAAGGATAAAGGATGAGGGATGAAGGATAAAGTCCGTTCGTAAGAATTCATGCAGAGCGGGTTCTAACTTTCTTGGCAATCGTAATGAAGATGGCTCTAAGCTCATTCGCTTCAGCATTCAACGGTGCGAACTGGTGGGCGGGGAAGAACTCCATTTCGTCAATGATCTCCAGCCAGTAGATTGTTTCCTCGAGCTCCTGTAGGGCACCCTGGATCTTGCTAATGAAGTCGGCATCCGACTTCGCATATTGAGCTTCGCGATAGTGAGCACCTACCGAGGTTCCTGACCTTACGATCTGTTTACCAACGACCTGCGCTTCGACGGTCTTTGGGAGGGACGAGGAGAGTCTGATAACCCGGATGGCAAAATCCCTAGACCGCTTCTTAAGTTCTTCACTCATAAGCCAAAAATGAGCCAAAAAAATGAGAAAGGACGAATTGACCGGGATTTTTGTTTTATCCCTTATCCTTCATCCTTCCTCCTTTCGTATGGCGGAAAGGGTGGGATTCGAACCCACGGAACCCGTTAAGGCTCACAGCATTTCCAATGCTGCCAGTTCAACCACTCCTGCACCTTTCCGCGCGAGCGGAACAGATAGGATAGCGAATACCGGTGGAAACCGGAAATTGAAGTGCGATGATAAGCCTATTCCGAAGAGATTATACAGGGCGGTGAGTCCAATTTAGAGCGATTTTGAACGCGGATTTAGCGGATCAGGCGGATAAAAGCGGATCTATTGAAAATTATCCGTCTTTATTCGCCTGATCTGCCCAATCCGCGTTCAATATTGGAATCGATCTATTCACCGACAAAGATCGACGGACTGGCTCCGAGCGGATGGGCTGTTTCATACTTGTGGGCGAGATTTAGCAGCGTCGCCTCTGACCAAAAATTACCGACGAACTGCAGGCCGATCGGCAGGCCTTCTGACGACAACCCGCACGGCACACTGATCGCGGGGACGCCTGCGAGATTCGCTGAGACCGTGTAAATATCGCTCAGATACATCGCGATCGGATCGTCGCTTCTTTCACCCAGTTTGAACGCGGTCGTCGGTGATGTCGGCGTTACGATAGCGTCACATCGTTTGAACGCCTCGAAATAATCACGCTTTACCAATGCCCGCACCTTCTGGGCCTTAGAGTAATAGGCGTCGTAATAGCCGCTCGACAGCACGTAGGTCCCGAGCATGATGCGGCGTTTTACCTCGGGGCCAAAGCCCTCTTCGCGCGTTTTGAAATACATCTTTCGCAACTCGTCAGCCTCTTCCGCACGAAAGCCGTAGCGCACGCCGTCGTAACGGGCGAGATTCGACGATGCCTCGGCCGTAGCGATGATGTAGTAAACGGCGATGCCGTATTTTGCATAGGGAAGCTCGACATCGATGGTCTCGCAGCCGAGCGCTTTGAGGTTCTCGATAGCGGCAATGACCGAATCGCACACCTCGTCATCGAGTCCGTCGCCGAGCAGATCACGAGGCACGCCGATTGTTTTCCCAGCGATATCGTCGTTGAGCGACGCCGAGTAATCCGGCACCGGCACGTCGGCCGAGGTCGAATCTTTCTCATCACGTCCCGCAATCACGCCCAACACATCCGCCGCGTCACGGGTCGTCTGTCCAAAGATGCCAATATTGTCGAGCGACGAAGCAAACGCGACCAGCCCGTAACGAGAGATCCGTCCATAGGTCGGCTTGAGGCCGACGATGCCGCACAGCGACGCGGGCTGCCTGACTGAACCGCCCGTTTCGCTGCCAAGCGCCGCCCTCACCACGCCCGAAGCCACTGCCACGGCCGACCCGCCCGAGCTGCCGCCCGGCACTCGCGTAACATCCCAAGGGTTCTTAGCCGGCCCAAACGCCGACGATTCATTCGACGAGCCCATCGCGAACTCGTCCATGTTCGTCTTGCCGATAACTATCGCCCCGGCTTCATTCAATCTCGTAATTGCCGTCGCGTCGTATTGGGCCCGATAATTCCCCAATATCCGCGACCCGCACGAGGTCCGCATGCCCTTGGTGCAGATGTTGTCCTTGACGGCGATGGCGACGCCTTTCAGCGGGCCTGCGCCATCGGTCATATCAAGCATTTCTGCGCGCTCAAGCGATTTATCGCGCTCGATCGAGAGGAACGAGTTCAGTTCCGGATTGAGCTTCTCCGCCGCATCAAGGCGGCCAGTTACTTCAGAAACAATGGACATACTTGCCTATGAATGGGTGCCCTTACTTCGTGCGGGCTTCTGCAGCGATCTATCTTGCCTTCGACCCGACACCGTCGAGCAGCCACTCATCGCCTTGCTTCACCAGATTCGCCACGACTTCCTGTTGAACAGTCTTTTCGTCATCACGCCAATATAGCTGCACTTGCAGATCGACATCGGTCGGCGAAGCCTCGCGGCACTCGCCTATCTTAAAGGTTCGCGGATATTCGCGCGTCATCGTGAATGGATCGAGATCGCCGGCATCGGCTGCAGACAACATTTCAAAATATCGCGGCGTCAGAAATCGCTGACGCGCCTTTAGCCCCTCGTCGGTGAGGCGCATGTCATTCGCAAAATGAAATGAGTAAAACCGCTTACCGGCGTCACGCGCCGCAGAGCAAACCGTCGATTCCAGGCTCGGAGCACCGCAGCCAAAAATGCACAACGCAAAATGCACAATGCATAATGCCAAGACAGAATTGTGCACTGTGCATTTTACGTTGTGCATTGCTAAAGCACCTTCGGCACCTGAAAATGCCCTTCGACCGCCGATGGCGCCTGCGACAGGGCGGCTTCCTGCCCGAGCGATCCGCCGGGCGCGTCTTCGCGAATGGTATCGGTCGCTTCGCCCTCGGTCGTGAGGCCGCCGAGCATTGGTTCGATATCGCCGATGTCGAGTTCATTCAACTGCTCGACGTATTTGACGATATTCGCCATCTGCGGCGTATAGATCGCGACCTCTTCGTCAGTGATCTCGAGGTGCGCGAGTTTGGCTATGTGTCGAACGTCCATAAATTCAAAATTCAAAATTCAAAATGCAAAATTTAATTCTGAGCGATTTGAAACTCGATGTATTCAACTGTTCCGTCACCGACGCTGTGGTTTATGCGGGCAAGCAGTTGCGGGGCTAGCTCCTGCATATGCTTTTGCCACGTTTTGTCCTCGACGGCGATGGTCAGGCGTTTTTCGGTGAAATCGACCGGAACCACACGGCGGCTGAGCGGTTCGCCGGCGGCTCGACGCCAGGCGGCAAACACGACCGATTCATCTGAGCGCGGCGAGTGCTCGACCTGCTTCAAAACGGCGGGAAGTATTGTAAACAACTGCTCCATTTGTCTTACGGCGGCGATAAACTATCATTCTAGACGAGATGATCGAATTGCCAAAACTGATCCTCGCCTCGGGCAGCCCGAGACGGGCCGAGATATTAGATTCTGTCGGCTGGCCGTTTGAAAAGCATATTGCCGACATCGATGAGAGCGAACGCGACGGCGAATCGCCCGAAGATTACGTCGTCCGCCTGGCCCGCGAGAAGGCCGAGGCCGTCGCCGCCCATTATCCCGGCCAAATCGTCCTCGGTGCTGATACGACGGTAGTTATCGATGGCCAGATACTCGGAAAACCCGTCGATATGGATGACGCCCGGCGGATGATCCGCATGCTTGCCGGGGTTTCGCATGATGTGCTCACCGGCGTGGCGATCGTTAGCAGCAACACGGTGACCGGTATCGAACGCACGCACGTCAAATTCGCCCCGATGAGCGATGCCGAGGTCAATTTCCTCGCCGAGATGGGCGCCCCGCTCGACAAAGCCGGTGCCTACGCCATCCAAAAGCAAGCCGCGTTATTTATCGAAAAGATAGAGGGCGACTATTGGAATGTGGTCGGACTGCCGATCCGGTTGGTGTATGAGTTAGTTTTAATCAGCTAGCTCCGACTATGCTTTTGCGGCCGATTGCCGTTGCCTTCAGGCAACGGTTTTGGGCCCAAAAGGAGTTTGGGCTTTAGCCCAACCAGTCGGTTGGGCTAAAGCCCAAGAAAAGTTGAATTGCGATTCCGTTGCCTAAAGGCAACGGCAATAGATCGGAGTGACGTAAGCCTTACAGCAGCTTATCTATCGCCTTCGACATCGGAATGGTGATGTCGTATTTCGGGTCGATTCCGCCGAAGGGCTCGCCCGATCGGTTGCCGCTCTTGTCCAGGATCACAAACGAAGGTATCTGGTCGATCTCGTATTTGCTCAGTGTCGCCGCGCCGTCGGGGTCGCGCAGCAGCGGCATCGTGAGTTTGTTTGTAAACGCCCACTTCTTGAGCGTCGCGGTGTCGGCGTAATTCTTTGACTTGGTATTCGTCGAATCTGTCGCGACGAAATAGAACACCACCGGCTTACCCTGATATTTCTTCATCAAGGCGTTAGCATAGTCGGCCTGCTTGCTCGATAGCGGCAGCCAGCTCGCACCGACCGCGAGCACGACGACCTTGCCGTTTTGACCTTCCACATCGACACGACCGCCGTCAATCGATGTCAGATTGGTTTGCGCACCCGCAGCGGCTGAGATCATCAGCGTGAGAGCCGGAATTAGAAATGTCGCTTTCAGCGTCTTCATATTTGTGTGAGATACACGGATAGCCGTTTCTCACCCATTTAGATGCAAGTTTGATACCAAATTACTGTTTTCGATTTAGTATCACGTTGTCGATCAGCCTGACGCCCTCGATCTCGACAGCGACGGCGATCAACGTCTCGCCATCTCCAATCTTTTCAATAGCTTGCAGCGAATCGCGATCTACGACTGCGACGTAATCGAGCGTTGCGGCCGGTTCGGTTGCGACGCGGTTTCGCACTATTTCAGCGAGGTCTGCGGCATTTCGTTCGCCTTTTTTGAAAGCCGTTTTGGCCTCCCGAAGCGCCTCGATGATAACCGCGGCCCTTTCGCGCCCTTCCGCCGACAAACGCTCGTTACGCGACGACATCGCGAGGCCCGATTCCTCACGCACCGTCGGCATCACGACGATCTCTGTCTCAAAGCCAAGATCGCGCGTCAGCCGCTTGATCACCGCGACCTGCTGAGCGTCCTTCTGCCCAAAAAACGCAATATCGGGCCTGATCGTGTTAAAAAGTATCGTCACCACCGTCGCCACGCCGCGAAAATGCCCCGGCCGAGCAGCTCCTTCCATCGTGTCGGTCAGCCCCTCGACATTGACATAGGTCGCGAAGCCTTCGGGATACACCTCATCGACATCAGGCGCATAGATGTAGTCAACACTGTGTTCCGCAAGCATCGCCGCGTCGGCCGTCAGGTCGCGGGGATAATTTTCGAGATCGCTAGCGTTGTTGAACTGAGTAGGGTTTACAAAGATCGAGACGATCAGCACGTCGCACCGCTGCCTCGCCTCTTCCACCAGCTTAAGGTGCCCCGCGTGCAACGCACCCATCGTCGGCACAAACCCAACCGCCTTAGCCTCACGCCGCAGCTTGCGAGCGATCGAAAACATTCGTTGGCGGCGGTTGATTATTTCCACAATCGGGCGTTTTCAGGTACTGGAAAATCGGGAAATTCTAGCGCGAGTACTTCTTTTACCCGTGTTGAAATATTCAATGTATTGCGTGTAGCGGCGTCCCAAATTACGTCGAGATCTAAAGCGAAGTAATCGTGTGCAAGAACGTTTCTGAACTCTTTCATTGATTGCCAATCCACCTGCGGATGGCGACTCTTTAGGCCGCGAGAAACATGACCAACTGCTTCTCCGATAACGAGCAGAACATATTGAATGGCCGCCTGATGCAGCGGACTGTGTTCAAATCCATTCCGATCTACCTCATCCGAGAATTCTCTCGCCATCCTGCACGCAATAACGATGTCGCGGAGAAAGAACTCTTCAGGCCTCATAGATCACCTGGGCATCACCGAGAACATTTTTGCGAACATGTTCCCGCAATCCTTTCTTGCTTACCAGATCGACCCGTTTCTTAAGAACGTCGCCTAGGTCCAGGCTGAAGCGACAGTATTCGAGTAGTCCGATACCGGAATCTGGATAGAACTCAACCAAGAGATCATAGTCACTGTCCGGCCGGCAATCGCCCCGTGCACGCGACCCAAAAATGGAGAGCTCACGCACCTTGTTCTTGCGGCAGAGCTCCGCGATCTTTTGTCTGGTTTCTTCCGAAAACTGCGTCATTTCGCTGTCATTTCCTTCACCGTTTCCGGCGTCAGGCCATAGGATTCCGCATCGTTGGGGTATTCGCCTGATTTAACGTCCGCAGTCCACGCGTGGATGGCGTCGGTCATCACTTGTCGCAGGTTGGCGTATTGGCGGACGAAGCGAGGCTGTCGGCCGAATGTCATTCCGATCAGGTCGTGCAGCACGAGAACCTGAATGTCGCAATCCTGACCGGCACCGATGCCGATCGTTGAGATCTTGAGTTCACTTGTGATCATCGCAGCGACCTCACGAGGAACGAGTTCGAGGACGATCGCGAATGCTCCGGCGTCTTCCAATAACTTTGCGTCCTCGATCAGGCGTGTTGCCTGCTCGGCGGTGCGGCCCTGAACGCGGTAACCGCCCATTTTATAGACGCTTTGCGGTGTCAGGCCGATGTGTGCGACGACGGGAATTTCCTCGTCAACGAGCCGCTTGACCAGGTCGACACGGTTGCGGCCGCCCTCGAGTTTTACTGCCTCGGCTCCGCCGTGTTTCATCAGTTTGAGGGCGTTGCGCACGCTTTCGTCCTCGTTGACGTGATATGTGCCGTAGGGCAGATCGGCGACGACCATCGCCCGCTCGGTGCCGCGTTTGACGGCGATCAGGGCCGAGCAGATCTCTTCGAGCGAGACAGGTATCGTATTACCGTAACCGTGGATGACGTTTCCCATCGAATCGCCGACAAGAATGATGTCCACACCCGCCTCATCGACGATCCTCGCGGTCGGATAATCATATGCCGTCAGGCAAACGAGCTTTTCGCCCTTTTCCTTCGCGGCACGGATCGCTGGCAGATAAACTTTGCCTTCCTTGTCAGGTTGCAGATAGGCCATATTCTCGGTTCAGTCTAGCACACAAAATACGTCAATCATTGCAGAAGCCCGACCGTGAGGGAGGGCGAAACACTCCACCCGCGAATGTATCGCCCTTGCTCACGCGCGGGCTTCTGCAACGTGTATCCGCGTCGAATCATAAACTCGGTTCCCATTTCGTGACGCAGGTCGTATCAGCGCACTCCGCGAGCAGCTCCCCAATATCTTTCTTCAACACAGGATGCACGAAATGCGGGGCGATCTCGGCCAGCGGGCACAGGACGAATTTTCGCAGGTGCAGCCTCGGATGCGGCAGAACAAGGAATTGGGTCTCCATCACCGTTTCGCCATAAAACAACACGTCCAGGTCGATCGTCCTCGGCCGCTTTGCACCCTTGTCGCCGCGGCCCATTAGGTATTCGATCCTCAGCAGCCTCGCCATCATCTGCGTCGGCTTGACGTCCGTCAGGTATAGCTCCGCCGCCATATTGAGAAACAACCGGTCCGAATCGATATCGATAGGATCGGTCTCATACACATTCGACAGCCGG
>JAGOWF010000120.1:6155-7923 GCA_018060305.1 Pyrinomonadaceae bacterium | reverse complement strand
GCTGATCCCGCCGAAACAACTCGCGTCTCAGACACAACGGCCCTAAGCGCATCCAGCGAAACTGCACCTGTCCGGAGCAGCACCGGCACATCGCCCGTGCAGTCAACTACGGTCGATTCCAGCCCGATCTCGGTTGGTTCGCCTTGCAGAATACAGTCGATACGGCCGTCGAGGTCCTCCAATACGGCCTCCCATGTCGTCGGACTCGGCCGGCCTGACAGATTGGCTGACGGTGCAACGACCGAAACGCCGCAGGCCTTCAAAAACGTCTGAGCAAGCTCGCCCCTCGGCATTCTCACCCCGATTGTGTCTAAACCCGCGCTAGCGATCAGCGGCACGTTTTTCTTCTTCCGCACAACCACGGTAAGCGGCCCCGGAAAGAACGCCTGGATAAATCTCTCTGCTCTCTCTGTGACCTCAGTGGCCAATTCCGCGATCTGACCGACCGATGCCACATGAGCGATCAGCGGATTGTCCGCCGGCCGCCGCTTGGCCTCGAATATCTTCGCAACCGCCGCCTCGTCAAAAACATTCGCCCCAAGCCCGTAAACCGTCTCGGTCGGAAACGCCACCGTCCCGCCCCCGCGAATAAACGAGGCCGCGATCTCGACATCCTCCGTAACAACCGTTTTCACAGCGAAAAGTCTGGCTTATGGCCGCACGAAAAGCAAAACCCGGACGGAACAGATGCACGCATAGATCCAGACCTCAGGAGTCTTTTTTCAATCGCTCTTTCTCATCTCGATCACGCGTATTGAGCCGTAGTAATTTAGAAACGGAAGGGCTTTTAGAATCCTGCCGTCAATTCTGATGGCACGGTTTAGTGCGGTGTCGGAGAATCCAAGCGTTTCGATCAGGTTTACAAAAGGCAGCGAAAATGCCTTTGCCTCGAAACTTCCAAACGGGGCTGCGAAGTCGTCCAATTCGCCGTCCGTTAATGGCCGCTCGTAGGGCGAGACATCGGGTGACCGGTAAGGGATCAGATTGCGGACAAATCTAACCACCTTGGAGTTTCTCACAGGCTCGAAAAATATTGCTCTGCCACCTTTCTTCAATACCCTGAAAACTTCCTTCGACGACAGATTGAGGTCGAGATGGTGTAGGATCGCGATACCCAAGACCACATCAATTGACTCATCCTCCAGTGGCAACGCGTGGGCTGAGCCGACCTTAAACTCGAAGTCAGTGTATCCGTGCCGGGCCATGCGTCGTTCGGCAAGCCGTATAAGCTCAGGCGAAATATCAACGCCAACAGGCTTGCCTCCATGCGCGGCGATCAGAACACTGTTCTCCCCCCCCCGCACCCATAATCCAACACTCTTAGGCCCGTAACATCCCCCAACAGGTTGTATGCATACTCTAATGGAAATGGGCTATTCGCGGGCGGATCGAGATAACGTTGAATGACCGAAGCTGATAGCTTCAAATTCTCATTCTGACGTTTTTTCGCCTCAGATTCGCTGCGCTGAACCTCGATCCCTTCCCAAACTGCGATGCTACTTGCATCCGTCATAAATCCATTACATGTGTCCATCCTTCGTAAAGGTTCAATAGGCGGTTGCTTCCATGTAAACTGCAAGATGCAGCACTCGTCGCTGACGCCCGAAACAGCCGCTACTTCTGTGGCCTTTTGTGACACAGCGCACATCTTTCGTGGCCAAAACGACGCATGTTCCGCCACAATTCTTTACCTCGGGGACGCCTTAAACTATTGGATCTATTAGCCTTGCGGGGCAGTGCGACGGTGTTTCGCCGATACGCAAAAAAA
>JAGOWF010000120.1:0-6055 GCA_018060305.1 Pyrinomonadaceae bacterium | reverse complement strand
CTCACCAACGAGCCATTCCCGAAGGTAGTGATCACGCGCCGCATCGTCCGCGACGGCTCGAATTATTACGGCCCGTTCCTGCCCGCGACCTTGGCCCGCAACACGCTGAATCTCATCAACCGAGCCTTCCAGCTTCGCACCTGCGAGATCGAGATCGATGGCAAACTGCCGCGCCCGTGCCTCGAATATCACCTCAAACGCTGCCTCGGCCCGTGCGTCAAGGGGCTGTGCACGCAGGCCGAATATCAAGAGGCGGCGGCGGATGTCAAAACGCTGCTCGAGGGCAAGGACAAGGAGCTTGCGAAAACTCTCGAACAACGGATGTGGCAGTTCTCAGAAGAGGGCAAATACGAGCTTGCCGCCAAATACCGCGATCTGCACCGCACGGTGCTCGCATTGAGCGAGACGCAGAAGATGGCCACAACGGCCGAACGCGACATCGACACGATCGGCTTTTACCGAGAGAAACAAAGGCTTGCGTTGCAGCTATTTACGACACGCGAGGGCCGTATCGTCGGCCGCCGCGAATTCTTTTGGGAAGACCTGCCTGAGGACAACACGTTTGACGCGGGCGAGTTTCTCGGTGATGTTCTGGTCCAGTATTATTCGACCGATTACGTGCCGCTCGAGATTCACGTGCCTCAGGATTTTACAGACCGAGCAGTGCTCGAAAAGGCGCTCACGACGCGACGCGGCCGCCGCGTGCGTATCCTCGACCCGAAACGCGGCAAAAACAAACACCTCGTCCGCCTCGTCGAGGCCAACGCCAAGATCGCATTCGAGCAGCGCTTCCGCGTTCTCAAGCCCGACAGCGAAAAGGTGCTCGAAGAGCTTCAGGAACTGCTCGAACTGTCGTATTTTCCCGAACGCATCGAGTCGTTCGACATCTCTAATATCTCAGGCTCAGAGAACGTCGCCGGCATCGTCTGCTTTGAGAACGGCAAGCCCGCGAGGGCGAATTATAGGCGTTTCATCATCCGCACGGTCGAGGGGGCGAACGATTTTGCATCGATGCACGAGGCCGTTTATCGCCGCTACAAACGCCAGTTGGACGAGCAAAAGCCGCTGCCGCAACTCGTCTTTATCGACGGCGGCAAGGGCCAATTATCGGCCGCCGCATCGGCGATGCAATTACTCGATCTCGAACAGATAATGCTCGTCGGCCTCGTCAAGCCGCCAAAACGCCACAACGAGATCTCGCACCTCCTCATCTACGGCCGCGAAGATAAGCCGATACCGTTTGACCGCAATTCGCAGGCATTTCGGCTGATATTGCAGGTCCGCGAAGAAACGCATAAGACGGCCGTTGAATTTCACCGCAAGCGTCGTGAAAAACGTGACTTCAGCAGTGAGCTTTCGGAGATACCCGGAATCGGCGACAAACGAAAGATGAAACTGCTGCGCGAGTTTGGCTCGATCGAACGCATCGCAAAAGCTTCGGCCGATGAACTAAAGCCATTCGTCGGAGCAAAGGCCGCGACGGCGATAGTCACCCATTTTGCGGCCCAACGTGCCATTTCGGCTCCGCCACCGATTGACAATACCGCAGATTAGGATTATGTTTGCGGTGTTTCCACACATAGACAAGGGATTTTGGGTAATTCTCGTTTGGGGAGCGTGTAACCATGGTTAAACGTTTGATCGTCGCCGGATTGGTCGGCGGCATCGCATTCTTTGTGCTCGGTTTTGTTATTTACGGGCTGGTTCTCGACCCGATGGTAATGAAACCGAACATGAACACATTTCCGGGCCTGATGAAGGAGATGCCGGACTTTGTCCCGCTCGTCCTTGCAAATATCGTCTCGGGCCTGCTGCTCGCTTATATATTTGACCAGTGGGCAAGCATTCGGACATTTGCCGGCGGGTTAAAAGGCGGTGCGATCGTATTCTTTTTGATCGCACTCAGCTTCCAACTGATGTTCGCGTCATTCTGGAATTTGTCAAAGAACTATATTCCCGGCGTGGCCGACGTTATCGGTTCGACCGTAATGGGCGCCATCGCCGGCGGCGTGATCGCACAGGTGCTCGGGATGATGAACAAGGGCGACGGCTAACGCCTACGGCTCATAGCATCGCACGGTCTTGGACTTTTTGAAGAGTTTTTTGAACTCGGCTTCTGGCGTGCCGTCGTATTGTATCCGCTCGATCAGCGCGTTGGCGCAATTTGACCAGCCGAAGTTCATCACCTCGATCAGGGCGAATTTCATCTTGTCGTCCGAACGAAGCTGCTGTTCAAAGATGCGCTTGAGACGGTCGGGATCGGAGTTGTTCTTTCGAGACTCGACGTTGACCCCGAGCCATGCGGCTAACAGCGCGTCGCCGCCGGCCACCAACGGCCGCGCAAACCGCGTCGTACAATCCGAAGCGGACATGTAACCGAGCAGTTTAGCTGGATCGGCGTAGCCGAGTAGCGACGTCCTTTCGAGTGTATAAACCTGTTCGAGCTCACGGAGTTTCCGAGTCCTAAAGTCTTGCCAATACGGGACGTTGACGATGTCGAGGGCCCTTAGCTCCGCAGACCTGCGTTTGTATTCGCCGTCAAGCGCCGCAACGTCGAGTTTGGCGATGTCGGCATAACCCCATGCGATCGTATTTGTCTCAAGCAGGTAGCTGCCGGGTAGGCTGAGCTTGAGAGTATTGC
Source organism: Pyrinomonadaceae bacterium (assembly GCA_018060305.1). Lineage (GTDB taxonomy): Bacteria > Acidobacteriota > Blastocatellia > Pyrinomonadales > Pyrinomonadaceae > OLB17. The sequence continues at coordinate 3,414 of JAGOWF010000120.1, read as the reverse complement.
GCAGTCGAGCGGCCGTGTGGAGCTTCGGATCGTATGTGCCTGAGTACTCGCACATCTCGTCTTCCCAGCGAAGAACGGTCTGACGTTGGGCAAGAGCGGAGACGCCCGCGGCGGCGAACAGCATAGCGATGACGACTGATCTCATAGGCGTTACTTTACATCAAATTGGCTACCGACGCATCGGCAGTCTAGAATTGAGTTCGACTACTCACGCATGGCCTGGCAAGACGCATATCTCGCAAAATACTACTCGGCCGAGTCCGGTTGGACTGACGGCAATGTCGTCTTTCACGGCCTGTGCGAAAGCGTCATTCCAAAGGGCGGCGAGATCCTCGAGATCGGTGCCGGGCCGACGAATGTCACCTCGGACTTCCTCGCCTCGCTTGGCCGGTTGCAGGGCGTCGATATCGACGCCGACGTGCAAAACAATACCGCTCTGGCGGCCTCGCACGTGCTCGACGGCGAGGCTTATCCGTTTGAAGACAACACTTTCGACGCCTGCGTCTCGAACTACGTCATCGAACACGTCGCCGATCCGCGCGGCCACCTGACCGAGATCGCCCGCGTGCTCCGGCCCGGCGGCGTTTACATTTTTCGAACGCCAAACTTCTGGCATTACGTATCGCTCGTCTCGCACCTGACGCCGCACTCGTTTCATCGGCTGGTCGCCAATCGCCTGCGAAACCTGCCAGAGGAAAGCCACGATCCGTATCCGACGCATTATCGCCTGAACACACGCTCGGCGGTCAAAATGGCCGCGAAACAATCGGGCCTCACGGTCGATCGCCTCGACCTGCTCGAGAAGGAGCCGATGTATGGACTCGGCTCGCGGCTGCTGTTTTTTCCGTTCATGGCGTATGAGCGGCTGGTCAATTCGTCCGACATATTCTCAGGCCTTCGGGCAAATATATTGGGCATGTTAAGGAAATAGAAAGTAGCTATTAGCTAACGGCTATTAGCTGATAGCTACTTTTATTCGGGCCGTCGATGGATGAACGCGGCACAGCGACGAAGCCGCATTCATCCATTCCGACAGCCCGAAACTTATGAAGATACCCATTAGTTCTTCTTAACATAACTCCTGTGAATGATCGTCTTTGAGCGGTCATCGACGGCGTCGATCATTACGTTGTCCTTGTCTTCACGAGTCACGAGCTTGCCGCCGGAGCCGACCGCACGCTCTTTTGATTTGGCCTTTTCTGAGTCGTTGATCATCTCGGTGACGGCAGCGGCCTTGACCGGTTCGGCAAGCCGGACGCCGCGTGATTCGGCAACGGCCTCGGTCGCGGTAGCCTTGAGCATACGGGGCCAAAGCTTTTTGAAAAGCGCGTTCGAGACGTAAACATCAGCGCTGTTGAGCTTGCCGTTGATAGCGAACGCGTAGCCGATCACGTCGGACTTGCCCTTGGCGATGTCGTCCAAAGCCTTGACGTATTCATCAACGCTCGCAGCGACCTTGCCGTTCTCGAGGCTGAGTTGAAGGCTCGACCCCGAAGCATCGGACTTAACGTCGCCGCCCACATTTTTTGACAATTTAGCCTGTGCCTCGCTCACGCTGGCCCAGACCTCGGCTTGCGAGCGTGTCGCGTTGGCGGCGATCTTTAGCTCTTTGGTTACGATTCGGTCGTTTGAGCTTGAGAACTTGCCCGATTCCTCGTTGCCGCGCTTTGTCCAACGGCCCGATTCGACACAGAAGGCGTCGATCCTGATGCGGCCCGAACGTGCCGGGATGATGATGCTGACGGCCAGGACGCGATCCTGCTTGCCGCCCTTGACGATGTCGCCGGATTGGATGAAAACTTCCTGCTCCTTCGACAGGTTCTCGACCTCGAGCTCGTTGACGTTTGACGTCTCATAGACCACGAAGAGCTTCCTCTCCATCGCCTCCTGCAGCGTCATCACGTTGCTCTTTTTTGATTCGTCCTTGCCGTGGATGAGAAAGATGGTCAGATTCTTGTGCGAGTATGGCGAGGATATCCTGTAACTCGTCCCCTGTGCCGCCACAGCCATCACACTCAAAAACGCAAACGCCGCCACCGCGAGGATAGAGACATATCTGTTGTATTTCATTTGATCACTCCTATTTCTAAATTCGGAAGAGCGTCGCCGTTTTGAATACAGAACGGAGACGCGGAGTGTCTCTTGCAAACGAATTTTGCGTCAGGGTCACCGGCCTGCATATGCCGATAGCTCGCACGTACGCAAAGGCCCCCGTGCGATATCGTTAGGGTGCCTCAGCGATTTATTGCGCGACAAAGTTGATATCGGGAGGATTTGTCGTGAGGGTTATGGCTTGGGGAGGGCTAAACTCGTATCGCTTGTCGTTGACCGCGATCATGTAGGAGGACCCCGAAAGCAGATTCACGAACCGGTAGTAACCGAACGGATTGGTGAGCGCATAGATCGTCTCTTGGCCGTTCGATAATGTCACTACTGCCTTTGAGACACCTCGTCCGTCTGACGTGGTTACGCGGCCGACAAACATCACGTAGGTTACGGTGAAATTCGATTCAAAAGCACCGATATCGACCGTCCCGACAAACCGCGGCGAACCGCGCTGATCGCCGGTGAGAGCCGTGCCTGTTACTGGATCGACCGCCAGAGCATTGCCGCCCGAGTTCACCGCCTGACTATTTGGCATCAATGCGTGCGTCATCGTCGGACCTCCGTTGTTCGCGAGCGGGCCAAGGGCCGCATTGCGGTTCAGGAGGTCCGTCGCAAGCCAGCCGGAACTTCCCGCTGTATTTCCGATCAGATTATGGCCATGTGAAATAACCGCTCCGGAAACGTCCGCATCCGGAAAATAATTTGCTGCGTTTCCGGCAATTATCGTGTTTCGCAACTCGATCGTACCGGACGAGGTACCGCCGATGCCGCCGCCTCTTCCCGCTATAGAGTTTTTCGTCACCGTTGAGTTAGTAAGCAATAGGGAGGACCCATCGCTCACGTAAATTCCCGCACCAAAACAATTTGCAGGACCGGCCCCGTATATCTGATTGCCGCTGATCGTCGAATTGGTAATGGACATCGCTCCGGACACGTGAAGACCACCGCCCGTTCGAACCGACCGATTATTACTTATCGTCGATTCCGAAATAGCCATCGTTCCGTGGCTGCTGATTCCCCCGCCGGATGTGCCAACGAATCCGACACTATTCCCGTCGATAGTTGACTTCGAGATAGTTGCCGTCCCGAAGCTCACGATACCGCCTGTACCTGATCCATTGTTACTCACAGTGCTTCTTTCCACGATCAGGCTACCAACCGACTTCGAAATTCCCGAGCCTGAGTTGCCGGATATGGTGGAATTCGTCACCCTAAGAACCCCCCCGTGGATCCTCAGACCATAGCGGTCGTTCGCGTCTGGTGGTGTAAACACGCCGCCGTTCAGACTTATCGACGAGTTGCTAACGA
>JAGOWF010000119.1 GCA_018060305.1 Pyrinomonadaceae bacterium | reverse complement strand
CATTTCGCCAAGCGGACGATCCGCCCGCCGCGGTCATGACGATCCCGTCACCAAAGCCCGATGCGTGGGCCATTCGAATGGCCATGCGCGGTGCGGCCCGCGGCGATAAGGAATTTGCGGCATCTCTCGTCTTTGCCGCCGTGCTTGAATGTCGTCTCAAGGCCGCCGTCCCTGCCCAACGGAACGCAAACGTCTCGGTCGTCAGCGAAACCCATCTACTGCCGGGCCTGGTGACGATCGGATTCGGTTCGGCATCGAAGGACGCATCGGGCACAAAGATCGAGGCCGGCGACCTTGTTTCAAAAGCGCTTGCGGCGCCCGTCACGGCGGCCGAATTCCAGTCAGTGCTTCCGGAGCTTAGATCTCAATGGTCGAGCAGGCCCATCGAGAGGTTCTGGCTTGACGCTGACACTCTGCGTATTGGCGATCTCGAAGGTTATCGCAAGGCGTTTGAGTCAGTAACGCTCAATGATGTAAATGCCTTCGCAGAAAAACTCCGCCGGCGTCCTGTCGCGACAGTCATCGTCAATACGCCGCCGGCCGCAGCCAATTGATGTCCGCGCAATTTACCGAACAAGAGTCTGAACATTCGCAAGCCGTAAAAGCGATGTTCTCAGGCATTGCCGGCCGATATGACCTGCTAAATCACGTCCTCTCACTCAACATAGACAAACGCTGGCGGCGACGTGTGAGGCACGAATTAGCAGACATTTTGACGGGCGCAGACGCGCTCGTTCTCGACGTCGCCTGCGGCACCGGCGACCTGTCGGTCGAGCTGCAAACTGGTTCCGGTGCGACGGTCATCGGCACTGATTTTTGCCGGCCGATGCTCGAGGTTGCAAAGAAAAAGAACACGGCTACGGGCCTCGCGATCGATCATGTCGAAGCTGACGCCATGCAGTTGTCGTTTGCCGATGACACTTTTGACGCGGTCACGATCGCGTTTGGCCTGCGAAACCTGCCAAATTTTGAAAATGGCCTGATCGAACTGCGGCGTGTGCTCAAGCCCGGCGGTCGCCTCGTGGTTCTCGAATGCTCGCACCCGCGGCTGCCGATATTTCGCCAGGCTTACGAATTCTATTTCTCGACCCTGCTGCCGCGGATCGGAGGCGTCGTCAGCGGCTCGCAAAGCGCCTATCGGTATCTGCCGCAGAGCGTCTCAAAGTTCCCCGGCCAGGAAGCGCTTGCGCAACTGATGGAGAAGGCGGGTTTCATAAATGTGTCTTACCAAAACCTCTCTGGCGGCATTGCAGCGTTGCACTCAGGGGCAAAGCCGATTTAAAGTTTAGTGTTCCTTTTTTCAGGGATCCTTAGAAAATGAATACTTTGCGCGAGAATCTCACGCTATCATTCGAGCGTATCCAATTTTTTTCCGATGCGGTCTTCGCCATCGCCATCACGCTGCTGGTGATCGAGATCAAGGTCCCGGCTATCCCGCACGAATCGTTCAGCGACGGCGCCGTCCGGCACGCGCTCGGCGAAATGCTGCCCAAGTTCGCGGGCTTTTTCTTCAGCTTCTTCATTATCGGGCTGATGTGGATCGAGCATCATCGAGTTTTCCAATATATCGGCCACTACGACCTCGGCCTGATCTTCCGAAACTTGCTTTTCCTTTTATTTGTGGCGTTCATTCCATTTCCGACGGGCCTGTTTAGCGAGTATTTTCTTAGTCAGACTGCATTCGTGATGTATGTCGGCGCCTTTGCCCTCGCAGCAACTGCAAAAGCCCTGATCTGGCGTTATGCGGCGGCAAAACGTGACGAGATGATCGTGACCGAGGTCGATGACAAGACCATTCGCGAGATCGGATTGCGCTCATGGGCAGTGCCGATCGTTTGCATCATTGCCATCGCACTTTCATTTGTTATTGGGCCGTTCGGCGGATTTGTGTTCCCGTTTATACCGCTGGTTGCCAGTCTGCTCGGCCGAGCGGCCAGGGAGAAAGGGGCCTGAAATACAAGATCGCCAACCTAGCCCGCCGCCTGGGCCTGATGCTGCTCGTCATCTGGACAGTCGTATCGCTCGTCACGCTCTTGATCGAGATCGTGCCGGGTGACCCCGCGACAGCCATACTCGGCGAGACCGCGACGCGTGAGCAGATCGATAATTTCAATTCAAAACACGGCCTCGACCGTCCGGCGTTCTTTTTTTCCTACGGCGGGGCGGGCTTTGTCTGGAACGGTGCGGACAATCGCTACGCAGACTACTGGCTTGGCCTGCTTCAGGGTGACATGGGCCAGTCATTCCAGACGGACAGGCCGGTGCGCGAAATGATCTTTGAGCGATATCCGGCCACGATCAAGCTCGCGATAGCGGCGATGCTCGTGGCCATCGGCATTGCGATACCGCTCGGCGTTGTGGCCGGGTCGCGAAAAAATTCGCTGGTCGATAACTTTGCTTCGGTATTCGCCCTATTGGGAATCTCGCTGCCGACATTTGTCGTCGGGCCGTTTCTGGTTTACATCTTCGCCGTTCGCCTTGGCTGGTTCTCGGCCACAGGCAGCCTTTATCCCGAGGACATCGTATTGCCTGCTTTTACGCTCGGTGCAGCCCTGTCGGCGATATTGACGCGTATGGTTCGCTCGAGCGTGATCGAGGAACTCGGCGAAGACTACGTCCGCACCGCCCGTGCAAAAGGCGTCAGCGAGCGAATGGTGCTTTACAAGCACGTTCTAAAGAACGGCCTCATTCCCGTCGTGACGATCCTGGGCCTACAGCTCGGCGTGCTGCTCGCCGGTGCGATCATTACCGAGCGCATATTCAGTTGGCAGGGCCTCGGCCTGCTGCTGTTAGACGACGGCATCGGCAAGCGCGATTACCGTCTTGTGCAGGGCTGCGTGCTGGTCATCAGCGTGACGTTCATTATCGCTAACTCGCTGACCGATCTCGTATATCGCAAGCTTGACCCGAGGATTAGACTCAGTTAAGAACTAAAAACTAAAAGTGAAAAATGAGGGAATCGATCTTGAGAGATAAAAGTTACACATTCGCGATCAGGATAGTTGAACTCAATAGATTTTTGTGCAGCAACAAAAAAGAATTTGTGCTCAGCAAGCAACTGTTGCGATCTGGAACCGCTGTGGGCGCATTAATTCGAGAGGCCGAGTTTGGACAGTCACGAGCCGACTTCCGCAGCAAAATGACGATTGCACTTAAAGAAGCTAATGAAACTCAATACTGGCTCAGTCTTCTAAAAGACACGAAATACATTGACGAAAGAGGGTTTGAAAGCCTGTCGCACGAATGTACCGAGCTGATAAAAATGCTTGTTGCAACTGTCAAAACGACGAGTTTGCCCTCAAACAGGTGAGAGATTCTTGCTCTTTCACTTTTAGTTTTTAGTTATTAGTTGTTAGTTTTTCGAATGAGTCGATTGGGCTACATAGGTTTGGTGATCGCGGCGATATTCATCCTCGCCGCCATATTCGCGCCGCTGATCGTGACGCACGATATTACTGTTCAGGATCTGTCGTTGCGCTACGCGGCTCCGAGCGCGGAACACTGGTTTGGCACCGACGGCGTGGGGCGTGATGTATTTTCGCGGACCGTCTATGGCGCGAGAATATCACTTCAGGTGGGCATCGCCGTCGTTATCGTTTCGGCCGTAATCGGCATTATTATCGGGGCCATCGCGGGGTTTTATGGCGGTTTTGTTGACAGCTTTTTGTCCGGCTACGTCTTTAACGTCTTTCTCGCGTTTCCGGGCCTACTGCTCGCGATCGCGTTGGTTGCGTTTCTCGGTGCCGGCCAGGGCAAGCTGATCGCCGCGCTATGCGTGATCGGCTGGGTCGGCTATGCACGCGTGATGCGAGGACAGGTTTTGAAAGTCCGCGAATATGATTACGTCATGGCTGCCCGCGCGCTGGGGTCGGGCGATATGCGGATATTGTTCACACACGTTCTTCCCAATGCCATCCAGCCTTTGATCGTGCAGTCATCGCTTGGCATGGCCGGTGCCGTTCTTGCCGAGGCTTCGTTGTCGTTTCTCGGCCTCGGTATCCCGCCGCCGGCTCCGAGTTGGGGAACGATGATCGAGGAGGCAAGGCTTTTTTTTAGCATCTCGCCGCATGTCCTGTTCTTTCCCGGCGCCGCCGTGGCGCTGACGGTGTTGGCATTTAACTTTATTGGTGACGGCTTGCGCGAGTATCTTGATCCGAAGCAGCGACAGCGATAGCAAGGTGCTTGGTTTTAGAAGTTTCGCAGTATTTTTATCAACCTTTTATTAGTTCTGCCGCATCAAAATCATGACCGATCGCTGCGTAGCCGATGTTTAGATACACCAGCCGTTCACTTTTGATCTTCGCAATTCTGTGCTTCGCCGCGGTCGTGCAGTTTGCGCAGTCAGGCCGCAGGATCGATGCCAAACCGACGCCGTCGCCGCGCGCCGTCGTCGAGACACCTGATCAATATTCGGAATCAACGCCGCGCCCGGGCCGCGTGGCCCGCCCAACCGAACGATCTGCGACACCAACGACGACGGAGACTGCGCCCTTCGACCCCAACGACGATGTCGTCCGCGTTGAGACAAACCTGATCACGATCCCCGTGTCCGTGTTTGATCGCAACGGCCTTTACATTCCAAACTTGAGACAATTAGATTTCAAGATATTCGAGGACGGCGTCGAGCAGGAGATCGCGTATTTCGGCACGTCGGACAAGCCGTTCACGATCGCATTGGTTCTCGATACAAGCCCATCGACCGAATACCGGATAGACGAAATAAAACGGGCTGCGGCCGCGTTTGTCAATTTGCTGGAGCCTCAGGACAGCGTGATAGTGATCGAGTTCAATTGGGACGTCAAGGTCAGAACAAAGGCGACTCAGGATCGCGAAAAGATACTGAAAGCGATCAACAAGACCAATTTTGGCCAGGGCACCTCGCTCTATACGGCCGTTGATGAAGCGCTTAGAAAACAGCTCGGTCCGATCACAGGCAGAAAAGCCGTGGTCCTCTTCACCGACGGCGTCGATACCACATCCGGAAAACGCACATACGACAGCACACTGAGCTACGCCGAAGAATCCGACACGCTCGTTTTCCCGATCTACTACAACACCTACTTTGAGAATCGCCGACGCAATCGCAGTTCCTTTCCCGACATTTTTGGCGGCGGCCCGATGATCGGGACTACCGCTGCGGATTACGCTCTCGGGCGTCGCTATCTCGAGGACCTTGCCAACGCGACGGGCGGCCGTATCTTTCGCCCTGAAGCCACGCCCGGTGGCCTGACGAGCGCGTTTGAGGGGATCGCAGAGGAGCTTCGCCGCCAATACAATATCGGCTACGTCCCAAAACGCGAAGGAACTCCGGGTCAACGCAAATCTATCAAAGTCCGCGTCAACCGCCCAAACCTCGTCATCCGCTCACGCGACAGCTATGTCGTCGGAACTTCGGTTCCATCGCCGTTGCCGTCACCAAGCCCTAACCCGAACTAGACTCTCCGTTTATCGGTCAGAGTGACTGAAATAGGGGTCACAATGATTTGCTCGTGCGCAGAGCATATTCATTGGCCATCCCAAAAACACCGTAGTGGCTATTGGCACATGGATTGCCACTACGACCAGGGCACTGTGGGTATCCCTTGCCCGCCGAGATGACAAACCTAACGAGCGAAAAATGGATCCCTCACATATTTGAGGCAGATGGCCCCGACCTGTCGGACCATCAGATCGAGACGGAGCGTCTCCTGCTCCGGCCGGTAACTAATGACCATAGCGACGGTTATGCCGACCTTCTATCGGATCCAGAAGTCATGCAATTCGTCGGTCTGGTGGCCGGACAAACACTTAGCCGCGAGGATGCCGAACATCTCGTGTCAGGCGCCGTCGATGCGTGGTCAAAACGAGGCTACGGCCGCTGGTCGATATTTGAACGCGAGTCGAACGCCTTTGTCGGCTTTACCGGCTTCCGGTGCGAGGAAGGCGTTCCTGAATTCATATGCCTCCTTCACCGGCGATTCTGGGGACGCGGGATTGCCACTGAGGCATCTGTTGCCTGCCTCGATTACGGTTTCGCCAAGCTCGGCTTCACAGAGGTCAGTTCTTACTGCCGCCCGACCAACGTAAAGGCATCCCGCCTGCTCGAACGCCTCGGAAGCGAGTTCATCGGCCTGATAGACTTTCACGGCGTCGAAGGCGCCGCCTACCGTTTCACCCCAAAGACCCTCTAAAAAATCTGCAAGCGATCTCTCGTAGCCTCGTTCTCACCATTACAAGGCTCGCAAAGACTTGTAAATAAAACAATTAGGAGAACTGTATGAATAGAGAAATGCGCATGCGCATCATGGGGAAAGTGTGTCTTATGACATTTGTGTTGACGGCTGCCGTTGCCGCGATGGCAGCCCCGCCGCCACCGGCAGACATTCGCGTCCAGTTTCAAGGCCCGGCCTCGGCCGCGGTTTATTCGCCGTATGTTTACACCGCGACGGTTAGGAATATCGGTAACCAACGCGCCGATAACGTCAAGCTCGTAGTAGACCTGCCGCTAACGAATACCAGCCCACAGCGCTTCATTTTAGGAACGCTGGCCGGATATGACACGACAAAGTGTTCGGTCGTAGCATTAAAGCTGCAATGCAACCTGCAGTCGCTCAACCACAACCAGCAGAAGGCGATCACATTCAACTTCACGCTGCCGATCTCGACCCAAACGCTAAAGCTCAAGGCTACCGGCTCGACGACATCGAATGAACCTAACCAGTCAAACAACCAGGTCGAGGTGATGCCAACGCTGAGCTACCCGACTGTCGAAATCACTGCAGCCGACGTGCTGAATTCGCACTGCACCGGTTCGGGCCTCACGTCGTACTTCGAGTGTGAGAAATTCCCCAGTTCGATCTCTTACCACACCGCAACGCTCGAGGCCGACCGGACGATTACCCTGCCGGAGCCTGGCTGGACCGGGCAATGGGATCAGCCGACCCTGCGCGAGCTGCATTTTAACTACACGGATAACATGGGTTCGTCGGCCGAATTCAACGGCTTTGCCAGAAGTTCGACATGCTTTGAGGGCATCGTGACATTCCTGCCGTCCACAAACTACAACTCGGCCTACCGCGTTTGTATCCAATAGCTTGACCGAAAACGTAAAAGGCACTCGCCATGAGTGCCTTTTACGCGATATTGGTGATCCGACCAGGACTCGAACCTGGGACCCAATGGTTAAAAGCCATTTGCTCTACCGACTGAGCTATCGGACCACGATTGACAATATTACAATGCACAGTGCAAAGTGCACAATTGGGAATGAGCTATTTCTGTGCAATGTGCATTATCGAAACCAGCCTTCCATGACTGACTCTTTTAGGATGATAGTCTGGTCGCGTTCGGGCCCCGTCGAGATCAGTCCGATCTCCGTGCCGATCTGATCGGAAAGGAAACGAACGTAGTCCTGTGCCTTCGCTGGAAGCGCGTCAAACGCGGTCGTGCCCACGGTGTCACTCATCCAACCCGGCAGCGTCTCGTAAACAGGCTTGATACGGCTGAGATCGCTCGAAACGGCGGGAAACGTGTCGATCCGTTTTCCGTCGATCTCGTAACCGACGCAAACCTTGATCTCGCCGAGAGCATCGAGCACGTCAAGTTTTGTCAGGGCGACCGAGTCAAACCCATTCAATTCCGCTGCATAACGCGTCGCCACCGCGTCAAACCAACCGCAGCGGCGCGGGCGTTTGGTGACCGAACCGTATTCGTGGCCGCGTTCGCGGATCAGATTTGCCATAGCCTCTTCCGATTCGACCATCTCGGTGGGAAACGGCCCCTCACCGACGCGGGTAGCATAAGTGCGCACAATCCCGAGTACGCCCGTGATGTGATGCGGCGGAATTCCCGCTCCGACGGATGCTCCGCCGGCTGTCGGATTTGACGACGTGACATAGGGATATGTCCCGTGATCGACGTCAAGAAGTGTCGCCTGCGCACCCTCTAACAATA
>JAGOWF010000118.1 GCA_018060305.1 Pyrinomonadaceae bacterium | reverse complement strand
GGCCACCCGGTCTCAGATCGTCGCTATCTCGCATCTGCCGGGGGTGCGGTCGATATATGGCAATCGGACGCTGACCTTCAATTCCGATCCGTATTTCAAAACAACGGGCATCCAGCGCGTCGCACCGGATAGCGACCTGACGGCCAGAAATGGCGGGTTTCCGCTTTCGGGCCGGAATGTTACGGTCGCCGTTTTGGATACAGGCATCAACAGCCTGCATCCGGATCTGTCAGGGCGGGTGGTGCAAAACGTGAGGCTCGCAGATATGCAGAGTGCCCCTGTTGGCTTCCTTGAACCGGTCGATGTCGAGAATGTCCCAAATTCTGACCCGATCGCCGGACACGGGACTTTCGTAGCGGGGATAATCGCGGCCAGCGGCGCAAGCTCGGGAGGCAAATTTGCCGGCGTGGCCCGGGGCTCACGCCTGCTCGGCTTGAGCGTGGGCGATGTCGATCTGACCCACGTCTTGTCAGGTTTGGATTATCTGCTCGATCATGGTGCCGGTTATAACGTAAAAGTCGTCAATTGCAGCTTTTCGGCAAATGCTGTTTACGACAGCCATGATCCGGTAAATGTCGCGACTAAGTTGCTGACCGAGCGCGGCGTGAATGTCGTGTTCTCTGCAGGCAACGGCGGCCCCGGGCCGGGAACGCTCAATCCATACGCGAGCGCGCCGTGGGTGATCGGGGTCGGCGCTACGGACGAGAACGGCCTCTTGGCAGGATTTTCGTCGCGAGGGACTTTCGGTGGGGAGGCCCAACCGACCCTTGCGGCTCCCGGCGTCAATGTTGCGAGTCTCAGAAACGCTCCGACGACGACCAGCGTAGGCGGCCTCGGCGGTGCCGATACGCAGCGGCTGACGGCAGGTGAGATGCCGTTCTATACGACCGCGAGCGGCACGTCGTTCTCGGCCCCGATCGTGGCTGGCGCAATAGCTCTAATGCTCGAAGCGAACCCGTCACTACGGCCGGATCAGATCAAGGAAATTCTTGCAGGGACAGCGACACCGCTTCCCCGGTATTTCGCTCACGAAACGGGTGCCGGAATGCTAAACATGCACGCCGCCACTCTCGCGGCCGCATTTCCCGATCGGAGAATGGGGCAATTTCGTTCAACGCTGACACGAAATCAGGTCCGTTTTACGACATCGGTCTCTCAGTCTTTCACCGAAATGATCTCACCGGGAATCGCGAGTTCAGTCGTCTCGCCGTTACCTGCCGATACGGTCGCGGCAAGCTTCGGCATTTCGTGGGGCATCGGCGCAAACGATTTCGGGCTGCGTGTATATGACGCGGGCAATTCGATCGTGGGCGAATCAAGTTTTCTTAACCTTCCCGGTATCACGGGGCTACGTGAGGAGGTGGTGCTCCGTCAACCTTCGGCTCAGGCGTTTCGGATGGCGATTCAGAATACGACGGGTATCGGCGTTCCGCAAAACGTCTTTGGCATGGTTGAGGCTACTCGCGTGTATTACCCCGATCTCATAGACATTGGCGGACTTTCTCCGGAAATGCGGTCGCAGGTCGAAATGTCGCTGCTGAACAATGTTTTTCTCCCTCAAGGCAAGCGGCTTGGCACAAACATGCCGGTCACGAGGGCCGATCTTGCCGCGATGCTTCTTCGGGCCGGTGTGGTCCCACAGTATATGGCATCGGAGCCGATCTTTACTGACGTTAGAGACGTGACAACGCGGAATGCGGCCGAGAGTATCTTCACCCATCCGAACGGCAAGCTTTTTGATGATGTCTCAGCGGGTAACAAGTTCTTCCCGAACGCCTCGGCGTCGAAACTCCTCATGGCGGTTGCAATGGTCCGGGCAATGAATCTATCCGGACTTGCTGAGACCTCGGTCCTGCCACCGACCGTCACCGACGCAGCATCGATCCCAATACCGCTCCGCGGATATGCCGCCGTCGCCCTTCAACGCGGCTTCATCCAACTTGACGGCAACCTTTTCAACCCAACCCGGCCCATAACACGCCTCGACCTAATCCTGGCCGGTAATGCGCTAATACGGTGAATGGTTAGCTGACATTGTGAAAAGGACGACCGATGGAGCACCATTCGTGCGACGGACGCGAAAAATAGACTGAGGAGGTGAGTCATTTGGATCAAGAGGAATGACCTCGCTTCCACAAATCTGCTTCGCGGGTCGTTCGCGCTCAAGTTCACGGGTCTTAATGCCGCAAGTTGCCTCTGCCTCTTGGCGTGTGTAGATCGCGTCAGCGATGTCTTCACGTTCAAAAATGTCAAAATCCGCAGCAGCTTCCATTTCCGCTAAAGACGCGGGATTTGTTAGGTAACCTATGCCATCCACCGTAAAATTCGTCAAAGGCTTTACTGAAATCACGACGGTTACTGATTCACCGGAATAGTTGTCCTTCTTGGGCCTGAGGACAAAATAGGGGACGTCTTCTCGTCGATCCGGAAAGTCAAGAAGAATTCCCGGGGAGACTCGATTGTCGTCGCGCAAGGATTCAGGAAAGATCATCTTTGGCCGTCCGGAGGAACCGTCCGCATATGTTTCGCGGTTGAAAACGTAGACATATCCCTTTGTATAAGACTCGACTGCAAAGCGAACTCTGTCACCTGCTTGGAACTCTTCATCCAAAGCCACTCGTTCGGGAATCCACGATGCTCGCTGACCATCCGAAAGACGCACCGGTAGAAGGAATCCGCTCTCGTATGGCGCCGGGGGCCTCAACCTCCACATTGTGATACCGACGTCCGTTGTCAATACCTTAATTTTCGTAGATTTGGGTCGTTCCTGCTGCACCGGACTTGTTACCTTCGCGGGCTTTTTAGAACGGAGGGGTTTATATGTGCGGGATTTTGCCCTTGACGATCCTTTGATACTTCCTTTCTTATCCGCCTTTCGCGGCGTTGAAGGGCGTTTGTCCGCAAAATCATCAGATGTGATCGAGCGGATTTGACCGTCCTGTCCAAAGAGGACGCCAGCAAAAACGCAGCTAAAACAGGTAACGAGAATAACGGATCTATATGAGTTAACCATACTTCCTCGGTCGGATTACGGCTTAGTTTCACTCGCAACGGTTGCAAGCGGCAGATTCATCGCTGTACCGGGCAGCGCGATCGGATTTTGGCGCAAATTGGTTTCAGCTTGAACCTTGGTGCGAATGAAATGAAACGCCTCGCCCGCAGTGACGATATTGTCTTTATTCGAGTCGGCCCCACCTTTTAGTCCTTCAAGGAATGCCCAAGTGAAAACGCCGTGATTGTTCCATTTGGATGACTCCTCTGAAACCTCGTTCACGTCTGACGAGGTTATGATCGCCCTGCCCCTCTCGTTTGCTAATTGTTTGGCGAGGTAGAAGTTCGAGATATTGTTCTCATCGCCTTCACGCGTCAATTCGCGTCCAGTGATCAATGACGTGGTCTTTTGGTTGACTCCGGCGCTGTGGCAGGTATCGATCATCACGAAGACGCGTTCAGCCGCGATCTGAGTATCGAGAAATAACTTTAACTCCGCCATGGGGAACGCCGTTTTTGGCATATCCACGACCTTTGTATCGTGAAACAGGAAGTACAGATTCTGCGATGAGACCGGATCAGGCGCGCCGTGGCCGGCGAAAAAGATAAAAACAAGATCTTCGCGCTTGGCCCGTTTTGAGGTTTCTTTCAGGGCAGACCTGAGGGCGAGCAACGATGCATCGGCGTCTATGAGCAGTTTGACGTTCGTGCTGCTAAAGCCTCCACCAGCAGGAGTTCTTAGCAGTTCAGCGACGGCGCGAGCGTCATCATCGGCAAAATCCAGACTCCTCAGGCCGGCGTCCTGGTAACGGTAATTTGAGACACCGACAATGATCGCATGCTTCTGCCCACGAAATCGTTCCGGTTTGTCGCTTTTCCATTCCGGTGGCGTGCCGGCCGACCTGTCGCCGAGCATAATGACGTACGATGCATAATACGCCCGGCCCGCCTTGTCGACTGCGCTCACCTCGAGGATGTTCTTTCCGGGTAGCACGGTGAAACCACCTAGGTGATTCTCCGATGCGTTATGGCAGGTTGCAATGTGCCCAGCAAGATCGAAACTCCGATCGCAACCACGAATGATCCCGTCGCCATTAAGTGTCACGACGAGAACGCCCGGGCGGATCGTCCTTGCGTAAGGCTCGATAACGCGAATGCGAAGTCGGCGAAGGTCCCGTGAAGCGGTGCGCACGATCGGTCGGACATATCGAGTGTCACCCGATATGTCCGGCAATTCAAGGACAAACGGATCGCGCGATGATCCGCCCACCTGTCCGGGGGTTTGGACTGCCAAGAACAGCAGCGGCAGCAGGCAACATAGTTTCAGCCTATGCATAAAACGTTACGGCTTAGCCTTAACCGCCGCCGGCGTCTGCGCCTGAGTTGAACCCGCAAGCGTCCCCACATTGACGAATGATGTGGCGTTCCAATTTACTTCGCCCGCTTCCTGCATAAAATCGTAGATCACATTGATACTTGGCGGCAGAGCGCCACCATTGACACGTTGATACTGCGCTACATACTCTTTCAGGTCGGACACAACCTCCTGAATATTGTTTGTCTGTCGGCCGCTCATTTTTGTAAGCGCAAAATAAAGCCGAGCCTCCGGGTTGGCATTGCGCTTGTCCAACTCGATGGCGCGAGCAAACAACTGCAAGGCCTGCTCACGCTCACCCGGCCTCCGGGCCGTCAGCTTTAACACCTTTCCATAATAGTAATAGCCGAGCGAGTCGTCGGAGCGTATTGCGAGAGACTGTTTCAGATTACGGGCCGCGAGTTTATACATATCATAGTAGAACGCCACGATGCCGTTATCTCGTTTTAGCGCAGACATGACGTTGTCGAACTCGCCATCGCCTGCAATGATCTCGCCGTTCTTAAGCTTTGCTAGGAGTTCATCGCTCATCTTTTCCTGGTTTTTAGCCAAACGATTCATAACCACGGGCAGATTGCGATCCAGCGAAAGTGATTTGCCACGCATATTTGTCGCGCCGATCTGAGCTTTGGCAAGCTGACTGGAATCTGTCTGCAGCAGAAACGTCTTGATGAGGCTGCTTCGTTCCTGCGCCCTTTTCCGATCGCCAAAGCGGTCGAGTTCGATCCGCGGATCCTCGATCGCTGCGGCCTGAAGCGTATCGTAAAATTCGCGGCTTTCTCGGACGTCGTAATTTCGTTCGAGCATGTAGCCTAGCGACATTCTGTCGGCTTCATCTTCTTGCGCCAATGACCATTCAAATGCCTTTCGATAAACGAGCTTAAGCAACAGTCGAGAAAGGGCGGCCCCGACCAATGCTCCCCCGACCATCTGCTGGGCCTTTCCTACTGCTCCACCGCCGCCGAAGATTCCCGCAACTGCGCCGACAGCCACTCCGGCGATCGTGGCCTTCTTTTCGGCGCTCTTGGTCTCATCCTCGACCCACTGCGCGACGAGAACATCCTGCTTCCAGTGGTCCTTTTCGATGTGTGCTATCTCGTGGCCAAGGATATATGCCAATTGAGCCTCGTTGTCGACAAGAGAGAGAAGGCCTGATGATATATAAACCGTTCCGGTCGATAACGTGCGGGCATCGGGCATTGGATTGACAGTTATCTTGAATCCATATCGCTTTTCGGACTGTGCAGGTACGAGCGATTGCCCTACTCGATTGACATAATCCTGCGCCATCAGGTTGTCGTAGAGCGTGTCAGTGGATCTGGGTAACTTGTCCCCCGAGTGTGTTTGAACCCAATCATCACTATCCCAGGTGTTGTATTCGAAGGCAGTCTTGGCGTGGTCACGCTGAAGTTGCCGATACTCATAATCTACATCCTCACGAAAGTTCTCATTCGATTGATATTTCGCTTCTGCTTTTTCGAGAGCCTCTTGGTATTTCCGAATGTTCTTCTCGGTTTTTTTGTCGTCCTTTTGGTTGGCTTTGGCCTCTTTCTTTTCCTTGTCGGATTGGCCAAGCGAAACAGTTGGGACTAATAGGGCGAAGATGAACGCCCCGACGATGAGTGAATTTGCGATCAAGAACAGTTTGTTTTTCATTTTGTCTCCTCGAATTGTGGTTTCCAAATTTATGGGCCGGGCGACCGATGCCGCGACCGGCCGCTTCTATCTATGCTCCAGTTCAAACCTGTGAACGATCGGATCACCTTTGCCTTTGATGACGGTCATTTGGTTCACCGAGTCTTTCGTGGATTCTGGCTTCGACGACTGATATTTCTGCTGATATGCGGCAAATATGCTCGAATATTCTGCCGCCGCTGGCTGACGCTTGTCAGTTACCGACTTCCAAGCAGCCTCCAGGTCGTTCAGCCGCTCTCTCGACCAAACCAGCCATAGCACCTCAGTGCCCCGGCTGCCTGTGAAAGTATTTTGGGCAGTCACGACCTCTTGCCCGGCCACCACGCGCGAATCTCCGTTGTTTACGTTCGAGGTAGGAGAGATGAGGAAAAAACCGGGATTTCCCGCGGTGTCCTTTCCCTCGTTGAAAACATACAAAAAGCCCTCGAACGCCGGCTTGAAGTGCATTGCAAACTTGTATCCTGACTCAAATATCTCTTGGCCCGAGGAGCGGAAAGGCTGTTCAAAAGCGCGTCCGTTGCGCATCTTTTGCACTGTAAGGAAATAGGTCAACGCTGCTTCGCCTTCCTTTTGGAGCGGCACATTAGACGCAGCATTATTGCGTTCTCGGTAAAAATATCCGATCAACGAGAGGGTTCCGCCCCCGATTAATACAACCAGCAACGCGAGCACCGCCGCCCATCCGAAAGCGCCTCTGGCTCTTGACGGCGCTAGGCTTACAACCGCACGATCTCGGGTCGCGATCTCGTCGCGGCCGGATGCGAGGGTTTTCATCTGGTCGTCAAAAACACCGTCCACTCGGTCATCGAGCCGAGACCGAAGGGCTGCAGCGAGGTCACGACCGAATGCCCGTGCGTTCTGGGGTCGCTTTGCGGCGTCGAACTCCAGAGCGGCTAGAACCAGATCCTCGGCGGATTTCGGGACTTCAGGCCTGAGTTGCGAGGGCCGGATCGACACGCCGTCCTTTTCAAGCTGATACATGTCGGCCACAGAGCGCGGATCAAAAGGAACTTTGCCTGTAATGAGCTCATAAGCAACGATGGCCGCCGAATAGATATCCGCGGCAGGCGTTAGGTGAGGGTGGCCGATAAGCTGCTCGGGGGGAATATAAAGGACAGTGCCGATGGCCCGCTGGACCTCAGTCGCGGGCGCGAGTTGTGATTCACCGACCCTGGCGATACCGAAATCGATCAATCTTATACGATCGGGCCCATCCTGCGGGGTCAGCATTATATTCTCCGGCTTAATGTCGCGATGAAGGACCTTTTTTGTGTGGGCTGCACCTAGAGCATCCATTACTGATGCAATAATGTGTGCGGCCTTATCTAGAGGTATGCGATTATTCGTTCGCAACTCCCTACGAAGCGAATGACCGCCGATAAATTCCATCACCATGAATGGATTGCCATCCGAGAGATTGCCCGAATCAAGTATCCGCACGATACCCGGATGATCGAGCCGAATTAGTGCCTCTTTCTCATGCTGAAATTTCCGAACGAGATCGGCGTGTTCAAGAGATCGTGCCTGCAGGATTTTAACGACAACCTGCTTGCCCATGAGCTTTTCATCTGAGGCCAGGTACACGACCCCGATCCCGCCGGCATCAGCTCCTTCGTCGGTTAAGTTCTTTTCAATAAAAAAGCGGCCGTCTAACCGCTGACCGACCAAGGTGCCGGGCAGCTCGAAATTGACAGTGGTAATTTCCTTCGTATCCATGAACCTACTCGCCGAGCGAAAAAGGCGCCCAACGGCCGGAAGAAAGAGCCGAATATTCGAGGTTCTAAAATAATAGAGGAGTTTCTCCTACATGTAAAGAGTTTTGTTGGCATGCCGGGCGCTCAGACAGCTTGGGGCGGGGCATGTAGCCGAGCCTCCGGGTCTGAGCTTCCCGAAAGTGGGGTTCTGGGGTTGTAAAAGTGCCTACATTAGTGGGGCACCGCGCATTCGGATGCCGAGGAGGCGGCCGGGGAATGTGCCGAAA
>JAGOWF010000117.1 GCA_018060305.1 Pyrinomonadaceae bacterium | reverse complement strand
TACTCGCGCAGTCGTCGCTTTGCCCGCGCCGTTCCCGAACCCGAAGCTGACCGCCTTTCAAAACTAGAGTACGTGACCGCGATGGCCGAGCTGCAGCACCGCACGCGCGCTTACGATCTGGCGATTGAGAATGTCTATACAGAGGCCCGTGTCCGCATTTGTCGAAACCTCGGCCTCGAAACGATGACGGCACGGCCACACGAGATCGCCGGCAATTTGGCCGAACGGATCGGAGATAACCGCGATGAGATCGAGGCCACGCTGTTCAAATGTGAAGAGATCATTCGCGGCGAGCCCACCGGCAAGCGTGAGATGCTGCGATTGATCGGCGCCCTCCGCGACATCGAGCAAAGGCTCGGCATTCTCCGCACGCCAAGGTCAAAACATGCCGGCTGACACGCTTTTTATTCTCATCGTCGTTTTTTTTCTCACGAGCATTGTGGGCGTTGTGACCGGCAGCAATTCGCTCATTGCCGTTCCCGTGATGTTCCACGCGGGCATCGATCCTAAGATCGCTGTCGCGACTAATATGTTTGCGCTGTTTTTTATGGCGATCGGCGGGACGATTCCCTTTGTCAGGCAGCGGCGGTTTGAGATTCGGCCACTGTGGCCGATGATCGCGCTCACGGTCATCAGTTCGACTTTTGGTGCATTGCTCGTCGGCGTCATCAGTGCGGATGGGCTCAAGATGATCGTCAGCGGGGCCATGATCGCGGTCGCACTGTTTATTCTCCTCAGGCCGCATACCAAAAGAGCGTCGTCGAGGGCCGTTGGCCTGACCTATCTGCTTGTCTTCGTCCTCGGCATCTACGGCGGGCTGTTCAGCGGCGGTTATGTCACGATGCTGACGGCCGTTTGCGTTGGCATTTACGGCATGGAATACGGCGAGGCTGTCGGGGCAACAAAACTGATCAATGTGGCGTCATCGGGCGTTGCGGCCATTGCCTTTATGTGGCAAGGTTTAGTGGACTATAAACTCGGCCTGATCCTGGGGCTAACGATGTTTGCCGGTGCCTATGTCGGTGCACATTACGCCACAAAACTCGATGAGGTATGGCTGAGGCGAATATTCCTGACGGCCGTATTTATATTGGCCGGCTGGACGATCTACGGACTATTCTGATGCTGACTCACACACCCGCGACGGTTGCACATATTCTAAACGAACTGCATAAGACCATCGTCGGCCAAGACGATGCGATCGAGCAGATACTGGTCGCGCTCCTTGCCGAAGGGCACGCGCTGATCGAAGGTGTTCCCGGCACGGCCAAGACGCTGACCGTAAAGACGCTCGCCCAGATCATCGGAGCACAGTTCTCGCGAATTCAGTTCACGCCTGATCTGATGCCGTCGGACATCACGGGAACGAACGTTTTTAACATGCAGACCTCGGAATTCACTCTGCGGCACGGACCTGTCTTTACTGACATCCTACTCGCAGATGAGATCAACCGGACACCCCCAAAGACGCAGGCCGCCTTGCTCGAAGCGATGGAAGAACGGCAGGTGACGATCGATGGCGAGCGTTATCAACTCTCACCTCTGTTTACGGTGCTCGCGACCGAAAACCCCATCGAATACGAGGGCACATATCCGCTGCCCGAGGCACAGCTTGACCGCTTCCTGATGAAGATACTTATCGACTACCCCGAGGCCGAAGAGGAAGCCGAGATCGTTGCTCGTTGGGACGCAGGCTTTAACTCTCGGCATCTAGAACAGGTCCAACTCGCTCCGCTGCCCGATGCAGCCGCTATCCAACATTGTCGTACGGAGGTCCGCAACATGCGGATGGAGCCCGGCGTTCAGCAATACATCGTCGAGATCGTCCGCCGGACGAGAACGCATCCGACCGTTCTCTATGGTGCCAGCCCTCGTGCGTCTGTCGCGTTATTGCTGTGTTCAAAGGCCTTAGCCGCGATCCGTGGTAGCGATTTTGCCACGCCTGACGACATCCGCGATGTAGCTTTGCCCGTGCTGCGTCATCGACTGGCCTTAAGGGCCGAGGCCGAGCTTGACGGAGCCACACCCGACGCGGTTATCTCGGATATCGTAAAGACCGTGGAAGTTCCCCGATAAACTTGTTCAGAGTTCAAGCTTTAGCTTGCTTCTTACTCGGGCTTGGCTGGAGGTTTATTTGCCACAGGCCGTGTGCCTCTCGGCGGAGGCGTTGCCAGGGGCTTTGGCGTCGTCGCGGGCGTGGGACCGCCGGGCCTGACGGGAGGAGTTGTTGCCGTGTTTCCGGCGGCATTCGCATTCGGTGGATTGGGGCGAGTATTTGCAGGCGGTGCGGTTTCCTGACGCTGCACGCCCGGAGGGCACGGGACGGTGCCGTTCAGGTCGAAGCATCGGTTGTTCTGCTTGTCATACCAAATGTCTGACATGAACTGACTGCCGCCGCTGCCGGGCACGGTCATCATCGGGCCGCCGGGTGCTACGTTCATCGGCAGCGGGCCGGTCGTTATCTGTGGGTAGCCGCCGCTGCTCCAGTAGTCGAGGCCATCACCGGCGTTGGCCAGCGGGTCGAGCGGCATCGCGGTGTTGGCGTCGTAGCCGACGTAATTCCTCAGGAATGCGTCCGCGATCATCTGGTCCTGAATGCCGGAAGCCGGACCTATGGGCTGCACGGGCAGGCTGCCGGCGTCGGTCTGAGCTACTGTTGTCGGGTCGATCCGGCGGGTCCATGTCGCGTAGATCAACGCGGCCGCCAGCAGGGCGATGCCCGCCATCGCGATGAATGCCGTCCGCCATACATTGGCTTTCGCAACGGCAACTTCCGGCTTTGGTTCATCAGCCGCGGCGATGCCGAGCCGGCCGGAGAGTATGTCGAGGTCCTCGGCAAGTGCCGCCATCGTTTGATAGCGTCGTTCCGGGTCGGCGGCTATCGCGCTCAGCACGATCGGTTCGATCTCCGGATGGATGTCGCGGCGAAAGGCTGACAGTGGCGGCGGCGGCTCGGAATTTTGTTTCGCAAGGACGTCCGCCGTTGTCTCACCATCAAACGGCACTGCACCGCTCAGCATCTCGTACAGCATCACACCGAGCGAATAGACATCAGAACGCTCGTCGGCAGCGGGAAACTTATTGCACTGTTCCGGTGCCAAATATCGCGGATCTGCATCGCGGGCAACGTGTGTCGCCTCGCCGCCAAATCCATAGACCTTCACCACATCGCGTCCATGTTGGCCGTCAACAAAGACTAAACGCGGCTCCAGGGCACAGTGCAGGACCTGTTTTTCATGGGCTGCTCCGACGGCAGACGCGATCTGTCGCGCGATGCCGATGGCACGCTTTTCTTCCATCGAAGGCGTGCCGCTTATCAAGTCGCGCAGCGTCGTAGAAGGCGCGTGCTCAAACACCGCATATGAGACGGCCTTGGCATCAGTGCCAAAATCGGTGATGTTGAGGATATTCGGATGCTCGAGGGCAGACGCAGTTCGCGCCTCATCAACAAACCGCTTGACCCAACGCTGGTCGACCGCAAGGGCGCGTGACAATATCTTGACCGTCACGGGCCGATCAAGCACCTCGTGCCGCGCGGTAAAGAGGTCACCCGATTCGCTTTCGTGGATCAAGCCCTCAATGCGGTATTTGTCCGCTACCAATTTACCGAGCACGTCGTCGATCATCTGTAATTAGAACGCCTGAAACGCCGTCAGGTTGCAACTATATGTCAGAACCGGGAGCGGTAGCGACTGGATTCCTCTGCGATGCGACCGGGGAATCCGGTCGCTACCGCTCCCGGTTCTGACAGTGTCTTCGATTAAAGCTTTACGAAGACGATCAGCAGCGCAAAAAGCACCAGCGACTCGATCAGGGCCAAGGCGATGATCATCATCGTCTGGACGGTCCCGGCGGCACTTGGGTTGCGGGCGGCACCCTCAGCGGCACGCGAACCGACGAGGCCCTGCGCAATACCCGCAAGACCGGCGGCCAGGCCAAATCCGATGCCGCCGCCGATCGCCTTAGCGGCACCGACATACTCGGCATTGTACTGAGCTGCCGGCTGGGCCATTGCCGCGACCGCCATCAGTGCGATGGCGAGCGTTGCGAAAAGAACGTATTTGAACTTAAACATTTATGTTATCTCCTTTATTTGTAATAAGAAGACCGATTGAAACCTGCTCGCGGTATGATTTCGCCTCGCTTCCGGTATTGCGGTGGATTTTATACTCCGTAGAGTCCACGCCGCCTGATGCGTGCGGGCATATTTGCTATAAAACGCAGGTTTTCAAATCTCGGTCTTCAACGATTTGAGTTCAAGCTTTAGCTTGTAACTCGCGCAACAGGCACAAGCCAAAGCTTGCACTCTGAACTTTCTTACGCATGCGCAACGGCCGTTTCGCCATGAGCTTCTTCATGAAGTTCGTCATGTTCGTGCGGCGCGTGCGATACCTCGCCGATATAGATCATCGACAGCAACGTGAATACAAATGCCTGAACAAACGCCACAAAGACGCCTAGCAACGTCAGCAGCAACGGCATTATGAAATGTGTGAACGGCGGCGCCAGGTTCGTGATCTGCATGAATACCTGCTCGTCCGAGAACATATTCGCGAACAGCCGAACGCCCAGCGTGAATGGCCTGATCGAGCTGCTGATGATCTCAATAATGAAGATCAGGCCGGTGATCGGCAGCAGCAGAGCGGGCAGTTTAGGCCCGGCAAAATGCTTTATGTGACCTGCCAATCCGTTCTCGGCGATCCCGACATAGTTGTAGTAAATGAACGATGACACGCCGAGAGCATAGGTCACGTTGACGGATGCTGTCGGCGACATG
This sequence comes from Pyrinomonadaceae bacterium, assembly GCA_018060305.1. GTDB lineage: Bacteria > Acidobacteriota > Blastocatellia > Pyrinomonadales > Pyrinomonadaceae > OLB17. The sequence continues at coordinate 3,334 of JAGOWF010000117.1, read as the reverse complement.
AACATCGGGAACTGGCCCATCAGATTCGATACCAGGATCAGGACGGCAAAAGTCGCAACGACCGGAAAGTGACGAAAGCCATTGTCGCCGATGATGCTGGCGGTCATTCCTTTGATCGCGAGATAGCCCGCCTCGAGCGTCAATTGGCCCGATTTTGGATCATCCTGCGAGAGCTTGCCCTTGAGCAGTTGGACGAGAATGACGGTGATGATACACGCAATGACAAACATTATCGTGTACCAGGGAAGGGCATTCTCGGCGGTGTATTCGCCGCCAAACATCTTTTCCGGCGTGGTGCCAAATTTGGCAAAGAACGACTTCCACATCGGGTATGTCGTCGCCATCTGGATGCGATGCAGCGGCTCGCCGAGGTAATGGTTAATGAATTCTACGATCAGCGGGACGTGGTGGCCGCCGCTTTCGGCAAATAACAGCATTCTAAAAGTTACTCGAAACTATATTTATTATTCCCTGTGCGACTATTGCGATCGCAAACGCCGACAGCCCCAATATCACGGCCGGTATCGGCAAAGCACCTGTCAGATAAACAAGCAACAGAATGCCGCCGATCGCCACATACCGAAAAATGTACTTCGCAGCCAATAGGCCCGCCGATCTGACGGCATCAGGCCGAAATATCTGCCGCGTGACACTGTCGAGCCAAAAAAAATTGCCAAATGCGAGCAGGCCGCCAAATAATACTCCGAGCCCAAAGCTCGGCCCGGAAAAGATCAGCCCCGCCGCCGCTCCGGCCATCACGATCAAAGCCATGGCCGTCAGTATTCCGCGATGCGAGACCACACGGCCGACGGTAGCTGAAGGATCATTATCCTCGTGCATCGCAAACCCTAAATTTTACTAGGAACTCCCGGGAATTCAAAGCCGCCGCTGATGCTCGTCATCGTCATCGGGCTGCCAAAGCAGCGGTTTAACCTCAGTGCTCGTTTTTGAATCCGAATACAACCGTGAGCTAAGCCTGAAAAACTGAATGAAACCGATCAGCGATCCGAGAACTATGCCGCCAACCAGTCCCCACGGTGCCGTGCCAAGAACGAGATCGGCGCCCCAACCCAGGAGCAGCATAAAGGCGACCGAGCAGAAGAACATTATCCCAAGCGACCACGCGAGGCCGCTCCGCCGGGCCGTTTCTGCGGCCGATTCGGGTTCGTAAGGCAGTGGCTCAAACTGCGCCGCTGCATCCGGCGGCTCCGGCAGCCATGGATCGGGAACGACCACCGTCTCAAAACCGTCAAACGGCTCGTCGCCGTACGGATCAAAATGGGTTGGGGGCTGAGCGATCGCGGGCGTCGGCAAGACCTCGGGCCCGGGTTCAGGCCGGTCAGGAGCGATCGACGGGTCGATCGCGGAGAACTCTGAAAGCCACGGATCGTCGCTGTTCTTCTCGTCTTGCGTGTCGAAAATACTCTGAACCATCGAGCTAAGGCCTAATCGGTAATGATGACAGCTTGGGGCGTCGATTTCAATTGGCCAATTTCTTGGTTTTCTTTGCGGCTTTGCGACTTGGCGGGAGGATTTCCCGCAAAGTCGCAAAGATGCAAAGATGCAAAGAAAAGAAAGATCAAGACAAGACACTTATCTGCCGTGCCAATGAGATATCAACATCCGTGATGCCGCCGCGGTCGTGGGTTGTGAGGGCGATGGCGCAATAGCCCCAGCCGAAGGTGATGTCGGGATGATGGTCAGCGGCATCGGCCAGCTCTCCGACGCGGTTGACGAAAGCAAGGCTCTCGGCAAAGTTTGTGAATTCGTACCTTCGCTTTAGCATTTTCTCCTCGGCCGTCCAGCCGTCAAGCGTTTCCAAAGCAGCATTGAGTTCATTCTCGTTCAAAATCCTTCGTTCCACTTAATTGCCTCCGGCGTTTACGCTATACTACATATTTTTGATGCTTACGAGATTATCTAACCAAAATGGGCTGACAGCCAATGCCCGGCGAGCGTCGGTCGCCGTGACACTCTGCGTCATCGCGATCCTGGCTGCGTGTACGCGTCCGCCATCGACGCCGATCGAGACGTTTAAGACTTACGTTAAGGCGATCAAGGCCAAGGACGTCAAAGCCATGCGCGTGCTGTTGTCTGAGGCTACGCTGAAGATGCACGAGCGGCAGGCAGTCGCGCAGGGCACGACCGTTGACGAGATCATCAAGCGCGAGACTCTCTTCACCGAAAACCAGCGGTCGGTCGAATTTCGCGATGAAAAGATCGAAGGCGACAAGGCGACGCTGATGGTCAAGAATTCATACGGCTCGTGGGAGACCGTGCCTTTCGTCAAAGAGGACGGCGTCTGGAAGCTCGACAAAAAGGGCTTTGCCGACCGAATGATGATGGATATCGAGCAGGAGAACAACCGCAAGCTCGACGATATGATCAACCCGCCGCCGGCCGACCCTCAGATGCCGCCCATAGGTGATGCCCCGTCCGCCACGCCCTCACCTATGCTCTCGCCGGTCGATGACCTCGAGGGAAAGCCGTTGAATGGTGCGGCTGCACCCAGCCTGTAAGGAGTATTTGTGGTATTTATCAAACCCTTCATGGCCCTGCGGCCGTCCGCTGAAAATGCAAAGCAGGTCGCCTGCGTGCCGTATGACGTGATCTACGAGTCGGAGGTGCGCGAGTATCTGACAAAAAATCCGTTGAGCTTTTTGCGCGTCACGCGGCCCGAGGCTGAGTTCCCGATTGGAGCAGGCCCGACATCGCAGGAGGTGTTTGCACGAGGCCGCGAAAACCTCGAGCGGTTCATCGCCGAGCAGATACTCACCCCCGACCCGGACGACGATCTATACGTATATCAGCTTGCCTCTGACGGGCACACACAGACGGGCGTCGTCGGTTGCTGCTCGATCGATGAATACGAGCAGGGCCTGATCCGAAAGCACGAGAACATCCGGCCTGACAAGGTCGGGGAACGCACCGAGCACCTGCTGGCTGTAGGCGCTCAGACGGGATTGATCTTTCTCGCCTTTCGCGGCACTCCGGAGATACACAGGCTGATAGACGACGTCATAACGACTGAGCCCATATACGACTTCGAGTGCCCCGCCGGAACTCGCCAGCGTGTCTGGCGCGTTACAAAAACAGAGCCATGGACGGCGGCATTTCGTGATGTGCCTTATCTGTATATCGCCGACGGCCATCATCGTGCCGAGAGCGCAAAGCTCGCTCGCGATGAAATGCGGCGGCAAAATCCCGATCACACAGGTGAGGAACAATATAACTTCGTCGTCACGGGAATGTTCCCGGCTGAGGACCTGCGAATATTGCCATACAACCGCGTCGTCAAGGACCTTAACGGCTTGACCGGTGATGAATTTATTGC
>JAGOWF010000116.1 GCA_018060305.1 Pyrinomonadaceae bacterium | reverse complement strand
CGCCTGAGGCATCGGACACAAATCTTTTCCTCCGCACGGCTGTCAATTCCGGCTGCACGATGGCCGTGATGGAGGCATCGTCGCAGGCGATCGATCTGCATCGCTGCGACTGGCTGAGGTTCAAGATAGCTGTTTTCACAAATCTCACGCGCGATCATCTCGATTATCACGAGACGATGGAGAATTACTTCGATGCAAAGAAGCAGTTGTTCGACGGCCGTCTCGGCGAGCCGCCCTCGGCGAGTGTAATTAACATTGACGACGAATGGGGCGTCGCCCTCGCAAATGAGTTGCGAGCAAACGGCCAACGCGTGACGACATTTGCCCAGAACACAAATGCCGACCTCACGGCCGATAACATCGTGGTGTCGCTGGTTCGAGGCACATCCTTCGACCTGAAAACGCCCACCGGAACCCAGCGAATAACTTCCCCGCTTGTCGGCAAACCTCATGTTTACAACATGCTGGCCGCGACCGCCGTTGCTCTCGAACTCGGCTACGATATCGATGCAATTGAGCGCGGCCTATTGACCTGCGTCGGCGCTCCTGGCCGGTTTGAGCGTGTGCCGCATGAGGGCGACTTTGCGGTCGTTGTCGATTATGCCCACACGGACGACGCTTTGCTCAACACCTTAAAGACCGCTCGCGAACTGACGACCGGCCGGATCATCACGGTGTTTGGCTGCGGCGGCGACCGCGACCAGACAAAGCGGTGGCCGATGGGCGACGTCGCGGGCGAACTGAGCGACGTTGTCATCATCACATCTGACAACCCGAGGAATGAGGATCCGTTGAGGATAATTACCGAGATCGAGGCGGGCGTGAAAGAGAAAACGTCCGAGTATGAAATTGTTTCGGACCGTCGTGAGGCTATCAATCGCGCGATCTCACTCGCACAGACAGGCGACGTGGTAATTATCGCCGGCAAGGGCCACGAGACCTATCAGCTCATCGGCAACGATAAGTTCCATTTTGACGATCGCGTGGTCGCGGCCGAGGCCCTTGAGCGGCGCGACGAGATTAGCTAGGCCGTTTCGGCATCCTGGACGAGCCTTATAAGTAATTCCCTCTGAGCCGAATTCAGCGATGTAAATCTCACGCCGAAGCCGATCTCAAACACATGATTGGCGACCGTGCCGTCAAACTGCACTTTCATGCCGTCCGCGAGTGGGACAAAGACCTTAACGGCATCGCCATCGCTGACCTCGCCCGAACCGAGCACAAAGCACCCGTCGAGACTGACATCACTGATCGTGCCCGAGTCGCGCTTTCCGGTCGCCTCCCATTCGATATCGATCTCGATCGGAAATCGGTTTGACGACCTGCGTTCGTTGCCGCTTCTTCGGTCATTCGACATTGTCTTCGGCCTCCTCGTCAGTCGCCGGAGTTTCACGACGTGTAAAAAAGAAATATACGGGCAGACCTGCAGCAATAATGATAAGGCCCGTCACGGACTGCCACGGCGAATCAATGATCGTCCTATACAGCAGCCATGCCGCGACAAGCAGGAAGATCACCGGCACGACCGGATATCCCCACGCTCGATACGGGCGGTCGAGGTGCGGATATTTTCTTCGATAAATAAATATCGACCCCGTTATCAGTGCGTAAAAGATCCACATCGCAAAGACCACATAGTCCGTCAGCGTGTCGAATGAGCCGATCAACGCAAGCACCGCCGCAAGCGCGCCCGTCAGCAGCACCGATGTTACAGGGACGTGACTGATGGATATCCTGCTAAACGGCCGGAAAAACAGGCCTTCGCGTGCCATTCGATATGGAACGCGCGCACCCGACATCAGCGACGTATGCAATGTCCCAAGCGACGACAGCATCAGTCCGACGGTAAAGAACGCAACCGCCGCGCCGGTCGCAATTGACGCAGCATCGCCGCCAAAGAAGGTGCTGACCACGACCTTAGCGACCGACGAATTCTTAGACACAGACGCGATCGTCGTTGGGTCAAGCACGTAAAAATACGCGACCTGTGCGATCAGATACAGCACGATGATCGCGAACATGCTGCCGACGATGGCCAGCGGAATATTTCGTTTCGGTTCCTTTACCTCGCCGGCGATGAACGTGAGATTGTCCCACCCATCATAGCCCCAAAGAGCGCCGAGCATTGCCGCTGCAAAACCGCCGAAAAACGAATATGTAGGCGAGCCGTACTTGACCGCGTCAGAAACACCTTCGCACGAGCCGCCCGTATTCATCAATGAGAAATGCCCAAAGTCGCCGCTGACCAGAACAAAGGCCCCGCCGGCAACAAAGACGATCAAGGCGATCTTTACAAACGTCAGGGCTGTCGCGATCCTGCCCATCAGCGAGACCGAAGCACAATTCAACGTCGTGAAGATGAAGATGACCATCAACGCTACAAGCTGCAGCGTGGTGATCTCAACGTGCCATGAGCCGATGTTGAATTCGGTTAGGTTCCGCGCGAGCCCGCCGTCGAGAAAATCATTAATACCGATGGCAAACGCCATAGCCGCTGCCGCTTGTGAACCGGGCCGTGCCACGAGGATCTGCATCCAGCCGAAGAGGAAGCTCGCGACCTTGCCATAAGTCTCTTTCAAAAAGACGTTTTGTGCCCCTGCCATTGGGCGCATCGCGGTCAGTTCCGCGTAGGTGAGAGCGCCGGACAACGACAAGAAGCCCGCAGCCACCCATGCCGCGATCACCCAGCCCGGCGTGCCGACATTGCAGGTCATTACACGGGCTTTCAAAAAAACGCCCGTGCCGATCACGTTGCCTATGATGATCGAAATGGCCGCGATCAGTCCGAGGCCGCGAATAAGGGTCTGGCGTTCGCTTGTTGTTGGGTCCATATCGTGGTTCGGGTCAGGTCGAAAACATATTACGCGAAATCTACGCCCAAGTGAAACGCGCTCATCGCGTGGTAAAATTCGCCCGTGCCCCAACTTGACCTAACCGCCGACGAACTCGTCTCTGCCCTGCTCAAGCTCTCTGAGACCGAGACCGTGTGCGTCCTCGACAGTTGCGGTGTTGGCTATCTCGATTCGCACCTGCTGATCGCGGGCCTTGGCCCGGTCGAGGTCCTTGAGATCGGCGGAACCGATCCGCAAGCGACACTCGATCTACTCGAAACGAAGATGTCCGCCGACCGCTCGGCCATCTTTACGATCTCCTACGACTTTGGCCGGAAGTTGCTGAATATTGGGCCGACCCGCCGACGCTCCGTCATCGCCGAACCTGACGTCTTTCTCGCACTCTTTGACTCACTCATCGTCCATGATTACCGGACGGGAAAAACGACGCTTCATGGCAACGTGGACGTTCTGGCCGTCATTAACACCGTGCTCCGAGACAATATCTCAGATCTCGAATTTGAAATTTCAAATTCGTCCGTCACTGTAAATTCAAACTTCACCAAAGAGGAATATTTACAAGCGATCAACAATATCCATGAACAGATTCGCTGCGGCAACACGTATCAGACCAATCTAACACGTCAGATGACTGCCAAATTGCCGGCCGAACTGTCGCCGCAGACCATATTTTCCCGCTTGCGCCGCGATCATCCGGCGCCGTTCTCGGCATTCATTACTCGTCCGGGCTCAACCATCATTTCGGCCTCGCCGGAACGTTTCATCCGCGTTGACGGCCGACACATATCGACTTCGCCGATCAAAGGGACACGGCCACGGGGGCGAAATGCCGAGAAAGATGCGGCTCTTCGCGCGGAATTGGCCGCGAGCGAAAAGGACCGCGCAGAAAACACGATGATCGTTGATCTACTGCGCAACGACATCGGCCGCGTGTGCGAATTTGGCAGCGTCAAGGTCGAGGCCCTCTGCGAGATAGAGGAGCATCCGACATATTTCCACCTGGTCTCGACGATTAATGGCAAACTCCGAGAGAAGACGACATTTTCAAAACTACTGAGAGCAGTCTTCCCCTGCGGCTCCATCACCGGTGCCCCAAAGATCAGCACGATGAAGATCATCGACGAGATCGAGCCTGCGAACCGAGGCCTCTCAATGGGAGCGATAGGTTACTACGTGCCTGAAGGCTGGCAGACCGATCTCGCGACGTTTGACCTAAATGTCGCGATCCGGACGATGGTCATCCGCGATGGCACCGCCACATTCAACGTCGGCGGCGGCATCGTCATCGACAGCGAGCCGGAAAGAGAATGGGACGAAACGGTGACAAAGGCCAGAGCTCTGATGACGGCGATTGGCGGTGGGTTTGCGTGATACGGGAACATTTCTTCGCTTGCGGTGTCTAATCTCCCAGATCACCGAAACGGAGGAAAATCCATGTCAAGACCTGAGATAAACGTAACGCCCCTGATCGACGTCCTGCTCGTCCTGCTGATTATCTTCATGGTCGTCGCGCCGCTGAAGCCCAGCAGCTTCAAGGCCCGCGTGCCCGCAGAACCCACCGACATGCCTGCCCGCATCAACCCCAATCCCAAAACCCTCGCTGTCGAGATCGACAGGAATGCGTCGCTTACGCTCAATCGCGAAACCGGACTCGGCACCACCGCCGACACTGCTGCTCTCGTCGCCCGCCTTCGTAACATCTTTGCCGAACGTGCCGCCAACGGGGACGTGTCCGAGTCTTTCGCAGACGACCCGCAGCGACCCATTCGGGACCGGATCGAACGGACTGTTTTTATCAAGGCCCCCAGCGATCTCAACTACGGCAGCGTCGCCCGCGTTGTGGATGCTATCAAGCTCGCCGGCGCCTACCCGATCAGCCTGCAGATCGACCAGTTGGATTAAATTCGCGAGCGGTCATTTGTGATATAATTCCGTCGTTCGCGGCTCGCCGCGAACTTCTCCTGGAAGCTTAGCTTCACAACCTAGCCGCCCAGCGATGGTGAATTACTACGACATCCTCAAGGTGTCATCTCAGGCGACGGGGGCCGAGATCAAGTCGGCCTATCGCCGCTTGGCGCGCAGGCTGCACCCTGACAGCAAGCACGGTTCAGAAGAAACTGCTCTAAAATTTGCGGCCATTGCCGAGGCATATGAGATCCTCGGCAACTCGAAGGAACGCCGCAAATACGACCAGCGGTTGCAGGAAGTAACCGCAGGCTCGAACGGTGACCCATTCCTTTCGTCAAACCCGCACATACAGCGATGGCGGCAGATGGTCGTCGAAAAGCGATACAACGATATCATCGACCAACTGTTGGCCGAGGAACGGGATGAGGCCCTCGCCTTTCAGAAGATCGTTTATCCGGTCGTCGCACTATTTGTCTCAGCGATAATCGTTACCGCTCTAAAACCCCGCATTTTTGACGAATCGCTCGTGATAGGCAAGATCATCATCGTCGCCCTGTTTCTGGTCGGGGTGATCCACCTTGTAGGCCGTTTCCGCGAGGGACTCGAACGCTATACCGAATCCGAAACTAACATCCACGAATCGATCCTTGACGAAGGCGAGAAGAAAGCGAAAAAGCCATATTCCCGCCTTGCCGCAGCGGCGATTCTGGTTGGAGGGCTCATTGTCTGCCTGGCCATCGGCATCGCCGCCAGCACGCAGATCGATTTTGCGGCTAGCTCGCTTCCGCGAATGTTTTCGCCTTATCTCGAGCCTGAATTTCTCTTCTACCCGCCCATAATCACGCTGTTTGTCGATATCATGCACTCGTTCGCATCGAGCCTTGACCGCTGATCGCGGCAGCTATCTCAGCGTCCTCAGCGTCTTGATTCTCCGCTGCGCCCTCCGCGTGAACCTTGTTACCTCGCCGAGTTCGTTGAGAGAAGACGCCAGAACGCAGACATGACGACTTGACAACTCATCGGTCGGTTACTAAAGTCTAAGGTTTGTTTCATTTGTATTGGAGTTTTAATGGCTAATCATAAATCAGCAGAAAAGCGTATGCGGCAAAATGCCCGACGCAACGAGATCAACCGCAGTAACCGCAGCAAACTGCGCACTTCTATCAAGAAGCTGCGCGCCGCAGTCGCTGGCCACGACAAAACTGGAAGCACTGAGCTTCTCATTCCAACCGTCTCGTTGATCGATAAAGCGGTCAACAAAGGCATCATTCACAAGAACACTGCCGCGAGGTACAAATCGCGGCTCACCAAACACGTTAACGATCTCGCATAAGTTTCTGCTAATAAATTCGCTTTGATACAATGAGCGGGCCGCAAAATAGCGGCTCGCTTCTTTTTTTTGATGGCACAGCCGCGACAATTCAAATACTTTGATCTGCTCATGGCTGCGTTCGTCGCCGTCCTGCTGTGCTCAAACCTGATCGGCGTCCACAAAGTCTCGTCGGTCAACTTGCCGGTGATCGGCGAATACGTCTTTGGCACAGGCGTCCTCTTTTTCCCGCTCAGCTACCTGTTCGGTGACATTCTGACCGAAGTATATGGCTACGCTCGCTCGCGAAAGGTGATCTGGGTCGGATTCGGGGCTCTGATCTTCGCCTCTGTGATGGCATTCATCGTCACGTCGCTGCCGACTGCTTCGATAATGCCCGCGGAGCAGCAGGCTGCGGTCAATACGATATTCGGCCAGACGTGGCGGATCGTCGCGGCGTCGCTCCTCGCCTTCTGGGCGGGCGAATTTGTCAATTCGTTCGTTCTTGCAAAAATGAAAGTTTGGACCGCCGGCAGGTATCTGTGGACGCGCACGATCGGCTCGACCTTCGCCGGCGAAGCCGTTGACAGCGTGATCTTTTATCCACTCGCTTTCCTCGGCACGTGGCCGACGTCGGAGGTCATCACGGTGCTGATAGGCAACTATTTCCTCAAGGTATTTTGGGAGGTCATCGCGACACCATTTACATACAAGATCGTCGCTTTCCTCAAACGCGCCGAGAAGGAAGATCATTTCGACCGCGATACCAATTTCAATCCCTTCACCCTTGACCTCGAACCCGAACATGAAACGAACTAGGACGGGAAGTCTCAACATCGCCCGCGACCTCGTAACTCAGATCGGCAAAAATCTGCTGATGGGCACCCGCCTCGTGCGCAATTGGCGTCTGAAGCGCCCGCGCACGGCCGCATATCACGTGAACACCGACGAATTCCTGCAAAACTACGCTTTCGCGAGTCTCAACCTATTGCTCGAATATGTCGGCGACCTGAACGGCAAATCCGTCTGCGAGATCGGCCCGGGCGACCATCTCACGTCGGGAATGAGCATACTTGCTGCGGGTGCGTCACAATACGGCGGCATCGACCGATTTCCCGGCGACTATTCGGGCGAGGCTTCAAAGCATTGGTACGCCGAGATAGCACGGCACTGGGCTCAATCTTATCCGAACCTGCCTTGGCCCCGATGGTTGAACGCGGCCGACTTTCCGGAGGGCTATCCCGACCGCGTCGAGGTTATCGGGCAGCCTCTTGAGACCGCAGAAACGACCCAGAAGTACGATATCGTATGCTCATTTCAGGTCGCCGAGCATCTGTCCGACATTCAGGCCTTTGCCGACGTTCACATTCGCGTACTGACCGACGAAGGTGTCGGCCTCCACCGCGTGGATTTTGGGCCGCACGATTGCTGGTTTCAGTATCGCGATCCGGGCACGTTCCTCTGGTTTTCCGACTGGCTATGGAAACTGACCGGTTCAAATCGTGGCGTGCCCAACCGCAAACGGCATCACGAATTCATGCAGGCGTTCGACAACGCCGATCTCGCCGTCGAAGTGCTCTATACCAACGACTTTGACCGCTCGATGATGGACCTCGGAAGACTCAACCGCAAATTCCGCGAGATGCCGATCGAATCCGTCCTTACCGGCACTGCCATCTATCGTTTAACGCAAAAATCGTAGATAATCAGGCCGATGGCCGAGCAACGTGTGACACTGTCAACGCCCCTGATCGAGGTCCCGCGCGAATCGCTCGCAAACCTCACGATCAATTTGAAGCAAAAACTCGCCGCTGCCGTCGCGTCCGCCGCCAACAAGACCGATCCTGAGACCGCGACGGTCGAGGATCTGCTCAGCTATTTGCCTTCGCGTTACGAGGATCGGTCAAATTTCCTCTCGCTCGACAAACTCGATGACGGCATCGAGGCTGCGGTCGAGTTGTATTCCAGAAATGCGACGGGCCGCCGCGTCGGGCGCAACCGTGACCCGCGAAAGCCGCCGCTCTTTCTCTTTGAATTGATCGCCGGCGACCGCGACCGCCTGATGCCGCC
>JAGOWF010000115.1 GCA_018060305.1 Pyrinomonadaceae bacterium | reverse complement strand
TACTCGACCTGCCCCTTGCGATTCAGCAGCACCCCAACCTGCCGCCCCGTCTCATGCGAAACCTCCGCCATCTGCCGCGCAAGTTCCGCCGAAACGATCTCACCCGACCCAACGCGCCTCGTCCCAAACCGCTCGATGCGTCGAAGCTGATTATGTTTTAGGCCCCTAATGTGGCCCTGCAAAGTGCTGATATGAGTCAGATTCTCCTTCGACTGAAGATTATACCAAAAGCGAATAACGCAGCGACGAAGAACAACTTCATCCGGCGGGTTAGGTCAATAGGGATCACGCGTCTCATCATTTCCTTTCATGCGTTCCGATTCATTGCTAATATAGTTGCAAATGAGATCAAACAAATACTTTTTTGCCATTTTCCTGTCAGTTGGATTTATCATTTCGGCTCCGCTCATTCTGCCTGCGAACTCGACCGTATTTGCACAGGCGGGCAATCGAATAGACGGGTCGGTTTACGGATACGGCCGCAGGCCTATTCCCGACTTGTATGTTGAGCTTAACGACGATCTGAACCGAACGATTGCGCGCACAAAGACAAGTAACTCAGGGGCCTTCACTTTCGCGGGGATGCCGTCAGGAACTTACATCGTTCGGGTACTTACGTCGGGTACTGATTACGAGGAGCGTGAAGAGAGGGTTGAGATCTTCAACTTGACGCCAACGGCCTTTGAGAGCAGACAAGTGCTCTTATATTTGAAGCTAAAACAAGGGACAACACTGCCAAATGCCGAGGTTATATTCGGTCAGGAAGTTCCCGCTGAGGCCCAACAACTTTATGAAAAAGGCATCGCGGACCTGGCTAGTAAACGCGATGCGGAAGGTCTTGAAGCCCTGCGAGGCGCGATCGAGACGTTTCCGAAATACTATGCCGCTCTCGAGCGGCTGGGACTTGAATATGTGCAGATAGGTAAGCCTGAAACCCTGCAGGCGGCGGAACTTTTACTTAACGTGGCCGTCGGCGTGAATGCCAGAGGATTCAAAAGCTGGTATGGGCTGGCCTGCGCGCGTCATGCGCTGGGCAATTACACGGAAGGATTGGCAGCGAGTGAGAAAGCTGTCGAACTCAAACCGACGGCGGCGGACGCAGTCTTTCTTCACGGACGTCTGCTTAGGAACTTGAAAAGATATTCTGAAGCCGAAAAACAACTCCTAAAGGCGAAAGAGCTATTCGTCACCGTCCCCGCACATCTGCATTGGGAGCTGGCCTTGATCTATGGCAACAGCCTAAAGAAATACGCCGAGGCAGCCCGGGAATTGAAGCTCTATCTTAAAGTCAAGCCCGATGCCGCAAACGCAGAGAACGTAAGGAAGCTGATCGTCGATTTTGAAACTAAGGCCGCAAAAAAATAGAACCGAACTGACGAGTCTTGTAAACTGCCGTTCCCGAAATTCCAAAAAAAATCTCTCGGATTCACGAATAAAAAGAGGCCGTCTTTTTGGACGGCCTCGCACCCTGTATTGCTACCGGTATCAAAATGTAAAGTGAACACCGTACCTAACATTCCGTTTGCCTTGCCACTGGTATGGGACGTTATAGTACGGATTCCGAAGGGCCGCGCTCTTCGCCTCCGCGAGCATCACCGGAGAACCGTTCGCCTGGAAATTGCGGTACGCCTCAGCCCAGCAAGACGCGTAACCGGGCGTGGCGGTACACGTTGGGCTTACCAGCCCATACTGGGCTCCCGTCGGAACAAAGTTGGCCTTGGCGATCAGATTTCCAGCCTGACCCGATAGAGTATTCACGCCCTTATTCACCAGGATACCTTGATTGAACAGATTGATGACGTCAGCGTCAAACTTCAGGTTGAAACGCCCGTCCTTGCCAAATTTAATGTTGTGGCGAAGGGCAAAATCTGTCTGTGAAAACCATGGTGTACGACCCTGATCGCCGCGCTTGTCCATGATTATCTGCTCGTTCTTATTAACCGATACGAAGGACGTGATCAGGCTCCCGCTACTCGCGGTGTAGAAGAACTGAAAGTCCGTCGAATTGTTCTTCCATAGTCCCAACTTGTCCCACGTCAGGGAATAAGCCCCAAAGGCCTTGAGAACATTCGGACGATCGGTAGCCAAGAGGCCATTATCCGGACGTCCGGTCAACGTGAAACCCGCGCCTGGCGTATCAAAGTAACGCTGGATATACGGATCATCTCTCGTCCCCTCTTCGTCCGAGCTGATCAACCCGCCATAGTTCCCGTAAAGGCGGCTGTAGGTATAGTTAGCGCTGAAGAACCAGTTATTAGCAAAACGCCTATCGATCTTCAACTCAAGGGCGTCATACTGCCGCTGGGCCTTGGGAGCAATCAGCCCTAACTCATCAAAACGCTCCTTGATCAACCCTTGCCCCGGGTTGCCAATGACGAAGATCTCGCCGCCGGCGGCATCCAGAGTCGAGGAGTCCTCAATTGCATCAATCACCTGTTTTCTGGAATAGCGAGCCGAAAACATGTAGTTCCTATTCAGCTGATGCTGAACGGAGAAGGTGACCTCGCGCTGCCGAAACGCTTTAATATTGGGGTCGATCGGATCACTGGTGCCAAAAAACCCATTGTCCCTGTCGCACCTAACACGTCCGTAGATCGGAGTCGTCGTGCCCGTGGGACAATTCGTGCCGTCGCTTAGCGGAGAACCGCCCGTCACAAGCTGCCTGTTGATCGTCGCCAACGTGTCGCCCGGAAACAGCTCGAATGTAAGTTCGTGAAAAACCTCGCTGCCGGCAAAGGTGCGTCTTACTAGACCTAGCTTGAAGCGATCATAGAATAACCCGTAAAAGGCGGAGATCCTCGTTTTTCCGTCGCCCTTAAGATCATACGACGCCCCAATTCGCGGGGCAACTTTAGCCCCCAGTCCAAATTTGATCGATGGAGTATCTTCAGTTAGAGCCGGAACATTCTCTTGCTCGAGTCGCACGCCCAGGTTTAGCGTCAGTCGCTTATGAACCTGCCATTTGTCTTGCGCGTAATACGCCTTATTAATCCCCCGGGCGTTGCTCTTTGACGAAAAGATGGTTAACCTTCCCACCCCAACTGCCGTTGGCGACATCTCGTACGGCAGATCCTTATTCACAATTGCCCGCACCATATTGAGGTAAGCAAACGCGTTAATATACCAGCGTTTCCCCCAAAACAGCTCAAACCTATCATTGACAGTAGAGTCCTCGCTGCTCCGGGTCCTGTTCTCCTGATAGCCGCCCTTGAGTTCGTGCCGGCCGCCGATATCGAAGCTGTAGGTAGCGTCGCCATCGATCTGATCGCGTATGTTCCGATCATATTTCTTAAAGTTCGCCGCCGGAACGTGGTTGTTCTGGCCTACGCCGCAGCCAAAGCCGGACGGAAACTGAGTAGCGGTCAGCGGCCATTGAGCGCTGGGCGCAACGGTCGTGTTTCTCCATTCGCTGCAGACGACACGCGCCGAATCCACATCGCCGATACCGTACGTTCCCAACATGTTGTTCATAAAATAGTAACCTACTCTGGCACTCAAAATGAACTTACTGGTGACAAGCCACGAACCGCCGACCGTCGCGTTCACAGAGTTAATGCGGCCACCGGTCTGGTTAAAATAGTCCGCGCCGCACAGAGCCCCGAGGCATGTTTGACTCTTAGCAAGTTCACCTCCATAGCCCGGTATCAAGCCTTGGTTGTGCTCAGGGCTCCATTTGTAGGTGCCGTAGAGGTTTAACTTGTTAAAGAGCTGGCCATCAACCCTTGCAAAGACCTTTTCGGACCGTCGCTTGAAAGTGTGAGTTTGCGTCAACGGCGGCAGAATCACGTTTGGGTCGGTTTCAGACCGCAAATTCGAATAGGTCAGCGTTCGCTCGCGCTCCCATATCTGAGGAGCATACGCTATCGAGAACCATGCGTGATTCTTCCAGATCGGCCCCATGAGAGTCCCCGTCGGATTAAACTCTTTATCCGGCGAACGGCGGGCTAGATAATACGCCGGCGTGGGAAGATTAAGCTGAGGATTGCCCGTGATGGTATCTAATCCTATAAGTGTCATGCCGGGCGTCGGCTCGAACTTCCAGCTTCGAAACTGTGAGCCGGCTTCGCCGTGCCACTGGTTGTTTCCACCCTTGGTTACCATGTTGATAACGCCGCCCGTAGCACCGCCAAACTCGGCTTCAAAGCCAGTCGTCTTTACTTGAGTTTCCTGAAGGATCGAAAGCGGAAGGTTGGTATTGCGGTCAAGATACCCCGAAAGGACATCAGTCACTTCTAATCCATCGATCACGAACGTGTTCTCAGCACCGCTCGCACCATCGATTTGGAACTGTCCGGAGCGAGGCTCCGGCCGCGTTGCAGCAGAATACTTCAATACTGAAGAGAAGTTGATCCCCTTAGGTATCAGTTCAACCAGTTTCGATGTAAGGGTCGTATTACCTTTGTCATCCCTGATGTCCAGGCCCGTATCGTTCGCGGTGACGGTCACCGTTTCGTCCAGGCTTGTCCCCAATACGATGTTCACCGGGGTCGTTTTTCCGAGTCCGACGCTCACATTATCGGCCCGGCGTTCCGCAAATCCTGAGATCGCAGCAACGATAACCGAATATTCTCCGGGCGGAACCATAATGACCCGCACAAACCCCGAATCGTTCGCCGTTACGGTTCGCTTAAAACTAGTCGTCGAACCGGCATTCTCGATCGTAACGGTCGCGTTGGGAACCACCGCATTCGCCTCGTCCTTGACCGTTACCTCGATGCTGCCCGTGGTCTCTTGGCCAAAAATTCCCGTCACCGTCATGAGGACGGCGACAAACGACAACAAAATAATACGCAAATCCCTTTTCATCTATTTCCTCCGAATTCTGATCGATCCCTTGCTCTTTCTGTAGTGCAGTTTCTCTGCTGCCTAACGTGGTAGAAAGGCGTGGATACAGTAATACTTAATTGAAAACGCAATTGGTATGCCGAGGATAGCATACGTTCTTGAACAAGTAAATACGGGAGTTACGAGGCTCCACAGGTAGGATGCGGGAGAATTCTGTCCAAATTTCTGAATCACTTCCAGAAACATGAATCAGGCTCGTCACGGGTCACCGTGCCGCAAAGCCGTCATTTCCGGTCACAGCGGTCAGATGGCGGGTGTCGTTGAGGGCCTGGACACGCACATTGCGGCGGCTGCGGATCTCGAAGCGATTGATGCCGCAATTTGACGTGACTAGCCACGGCGTCTCTTTTGTGCTCCGGTGGATCGCGCCCATCAGGTGCAGCGTCATAAAGCAAATTGCACCGGTGTGAGAATAAATAGCGATCCGCTCGCCCTGATGCTCCCGAAGCACATTGTGGAGTTTTGTGGTGATCCGCCGGAGCAGATGGCGATAGCTTTCGCCGCCTGAAATTATGTGGTTGATGTTTCGGTTGACGAGTGCGTAATAGTCATTAGGGTGGCGCTCGCGTGATTCATCAAAGGTCAGCCCCTCGAGCACGCCAACGTGGCGCTCTCGAAACGCATCCGATGCATGCACTTTCAGCCCCGCAGCGCGCCCTAGAAACTCCGCCGACTGAACGGCGCGCAGCAGGTCGCTGGAATAAATGACGTTGATTCCCTCTTTCGCCAGCACCGTAGCCGTCGCCTCGGCCTGCTTCTCGCCCAGCGGCGAAAGCGGCGTCGGCCCGTGCCCGCCAAACCGCCCCGCGGCATTCCCCGCCGACTGGCCGTGCCGGATCAAATAAAGACGTGTCGGTTGGGGCATAGAAGCGCCGAATATTTTAGCCCAGATCTTCGATCTCGAGTCGTTCCGCCAGGAGTTCACGAACCGTTGCCTCAAGTAGCCCAAGATCCGCTTCGACGATCTTCCAGACGCGGTCAAGGTTTATATCGAAATAATGGTGCGCGATCTTATCGCGAAAGCGACGCACCTGTTTCCAAGGAACCTCGGATTCGCCAAGTATCTCGTCCGGCAGGTTCTTAGAAGCTTCACCGATAATTTCGAGATTTCGAGCAACCGCGTCGACAGTTTTACGGTCAGCGCCAAAATCGTCGATCGTCATTCCTTCCGTATATGACCGAATAAGCTCGCAAGACGCCACGATATCTGCCAAATAGTGGCTATAGATTCGGGACATACTCGACCTCGCGAAGTATTCTTTTCCGAAGAAGCGGCTTAATGTCTTCGACGGGTACAAGATCCACCTTCCTGTCAAAAAGGTCTTCAAGGAAATCTAAGATCTCCACGTACTCTCCGAATGACATCCCGTCCATTTCAACAAGGATATCGACATCGCTGTCGGGTCGCTGCTCACCTCGAACAAATGAGCCGAACAGGCCGAGTCGGTTCACACCTAAACGGCGGATCGAGTCTCGTTCGCTTTCAAGGAGTTTGAAAATGTGCTCGCGACCTTCCATAGCAACAATTTAATGCAAAATCCCCATTAACACAACGTTTTCACTCACGCAGCAACCGCTTCCGCGTTTAGTTTCTCGGCCTGATAATGCGTCCTCAGCGCGTCGATAAAGTCGTCCAACTGGCCGTCGAGCACGAGGTCAAGTTGGTGGACGGTCATCCCGATGCGGTGGTCGGTGACGCGGTTCTCTTTGAAATTATAGGTCCTGATCTTCTCTGACCTGTCGCCTGAGCCGACCATTGATTTGCGCTCGCTGGCCTGTGCATCGTGCTGTTTCTGCTCCTCGATCTCCTGCAATCGGGCACGCAGCACGCGCATCGCTTTTTCGCGATTCTTGATCTGCGACTTCTCGTCCTGCATCGAGACAACGACGCCAGTGGGCAGATGCGTGATCCGGACAGCCGAATATGTCGTGTTCACGGATTGCCCGCCGGGGCCGCTTGAGCAAAATGTGTCGATTCTGAGGTCATTCTGATCGATCTGCACATCGACCTCTTCGGCCTCGGGGAGAACTGCGACTGTGATCGCCGACGTGTGAATTCGGCCGCTCGATTCAGTCTGCGGCACACGCTGAACGCGATGAACACCTGATTCGAAACGCATCTTCGAGTACACATTATCGCCCTCGATCATCACGGTCGCTTCCTTGACGCCACCGACACCCGTATCGGACGCGCCCATTATGTCCATCTTCCAACCCTGACGCTCAGCGTAGCGGGCATACATTCGCAGAATGTCGCCTGCAAACAGCGTCGCCTCATCGCCGCCCGTCCCGGCACGGATCTCGAGGATCACGTTCTTCTCGTCGAACGGGTCTTTGGGCAGCAGCAGGACCTTAAGTTCTTCCTCCGCTGCAGGCAGTTTCTCCTCGATCTCGGCGATCTCAAGATTTGCCATCTCGCGCATGTCGTCGTCATCGGCAAGCGCGAGCAGGTCGCGGGCACCTGTAAGGTCGTCCTGCATCTTTTTGACCTCGCGATACTTCTCGACGATCTCGCCAAGCGAGCGATGCTGCTTCATCAGCCTCGCATACGCGGTCATGTCGGCCATGAACTCCGGCTGCGAGATCTGCTCGGTCAGTTCCTCGTAGGTCTTCTCGATTTGTTCAAGTTTCTCCAGCATAAAATCGTCAACCACATAGGCACATAGAACACATAGAAATCATTCTGTTTTTATCTATGTGATCTATGTGCCTATGTGGTTAGTTCACCGTTGCGGGTTCCAGTTTTAGCGATTCGTCGAGCGCCTTGATCGCGACCTCTAGTTGCTGCTCGTCAGGCTCCTGCGTCGTAATGTTTTGCAGCCAAATGCCCGGGCGCGTCATAAACTTGAAAACCGCTCCCGATTCTTTCTTCGCCGCATAACGAATGACCTCATACGCCAGGCCCGCGACGAGCGGCATCAGCGCGATGCGGACGACGAGGTTCAGCCACATCGCCTCAAAATTGATCACCGAGAACAACACGATCGCGATCAGCATAAGGACCATCAGGAACGACGTGCCGCATCGCGGATGCTGCCGACGCTGCCCGGTCGCATTAGCGGGCGTCAGTTCGAGGCCTTTTTCCCATGTAAATACGGTCTTGTGCTCGGCTCCGTGATACTCGAACACGCGGCGAATGTCCTTGATCCACGACATCGAATAGATCATAAAGATGAAAAACGCCATCCTGATCAAACCGTCGATGAGGTTGAACGCCACCCACGTTCCGAAAGAATCGAGCCTGATCCTCCAGACATAAGCCTTGACCAGCTCGAACCAGCTCGCACCCGCAGCGATCTCAGGCGACGGTGCCCAACCCATCCAGATAAACAGCAGATTCGTCAGCACCAGCGGAGCGACGATGAACAGCAGGATGTTAAAGCCCAAGG
>JAGOWF010000321.1 GCA_018060305.1 Pyrinomonadaceae bacterium | reverse complement strand
TTGGGTCGCCAAACCCAATGACCTCGATGTCTCATTGAAGTGGATCGCAACGAACACGCCGCGCGACGCCGTCATACTCGCTGCCCCGCTGGGCCGGGAATTCTGGTATCTTTCACAACGCTCGCAGCCCGTCTCATATATGTATCCGAGGTATGACCGCCTGTCAGAATGGCGAGAACGGATCGCAGACTTGACGGCAAACGCGCCGATCACCGACCGTGCGAGTTCGAGCAAGGACATCGAGACCGCATTTGCCAACCTCTCGGCGCCTCAGATCGAGGAATTACAGCGAGAATATTCGACGACATTCCTCGTCAGCACCACGGATTATGCATTTCCGGTGGTATTCCGAACCGACACCTACAAGGTCTATCAATTACCAGTGATAGTTCCCGAATAGCTGCATGCCGACAGCCTGCGCGAACACCAGTGTGATGAGTTGTCGGCGTTCCGGATCGCCTACATCCGAGTCGTCAAGACAATGAGCGACCGGAAACAACAGGAACGGATACAGGAACATGCACGCGCGGGCCGTTTCGCCGGTGCGAAAAGCGCCCGTCACGAGCATCCCCGCAAATGTCGCGCAGCCGAGGAGAGTGAGTATCAGATGCGGCCGCTCGCGCAGCTTTGAAAACCCTCGAAAGAACAAGACGAGAAGAAAGGGGCCGAGGAAGAAGACGATCTCCGCAATGTCTTCGAGCCGCGTAAAGAGATAGTTCGCCGGCTCGATAAAGAGCATAAAGCCGCGTGGATTCTCAAATGCAGACGCCGTTCGAAATGCTCGAATCGCATCGTAGCCGGTGAACCAAAACAGCAGAACGTGGAACGCAACAAGGCCGACGACCACGACGGTCGAGCGTTTGAGGCTCCGCTTTACAAACACTTCAAAACCGACCAACACGGGGAGAATGAATAGACTGACGAACGTCAGGAAAAACGACGTCGAGACCAGCACGGCCGCCGCCGAGGCCGAACCTCGCGATCTGCCAAAGCAAAACATGTAGAGCGCCGCGATCAATATCGCGGCGATCAGAGCGTCGAGCGTTGCAAGATAATAGATCTGGACGACCGGCAGAAATGCAAAGATCGCCGTCACATAGCGGGCCGTATTATCATCGACCGCAGCGGCCATCAGACGGTAAACAAAATAGAGGCTCACCGGCGTAGCGATCAGCATGATCGCGATCGCAATGAGAGCGGGATCGCCGAAAATACGATTCAATGCATAAAGGGTGAGCACCGCTCCCGGCGGATGCGTGTGGCTATGACGATTGAGCGTCGGCTGCAGCTCATTGTATCGGGCCAGGAAGTCACGAGCGTCGGTCACCTTGATCGCGTCGTGATAGTATTCCTGTCCGTCAAGCGAATAAGGCACCAGCACGCCGGTCTGCGCATCGCCCGCGATCGGTGCATAAAATCCGACCTTGACACCGTGAATAAAACTCAGGCCTGCGATCAATAGGATGGCTGAAGCAATGACCGAGCGCAGTTCATATCGACGGGCCTCAAGAATTCGTATCGCCACAAAAAAGGCCGCCACGACCACCGCGGTCACAACCAGATCGAGGGCCGTCGGCATGCGAACATTCATAATGCTCACCGGCCAGTAATACGGACAATCGAATGCGATCAGATCGGTGCAAACGTAACGCAGCAGCCGCTGAATGGCGACAGTAGCAACCAAAAAGATCGCACCGATACCCGCAACCTGCCGCAATGTAAACAGTTTTGAGGAGAGGCTTATCATTAGGGGTTTCGTTGCAGTATACCGTGAAACACGGTATCGGGCGTCATGGCTGATCAAGTACGCAGACAGGCGTGCCGTTGGATAATTTCATAGCGGCAAATTACACTATTGTTATCGAAGAGGATTTTTATCTCGAGAAGCTCTTTCTGTTGTGCAAGAGAACGCCATGATCGATCCAAAAACTACGAAAAAGCCGCTGGCACGATGCTCCGAATGTGACCGAGAGGTCGAGCATTACAACACCTTCCTGTCGGCCTCAAACCGACGGCGTGTCGTGTGCTGGCGGTGCCTCGCCCGCGAGGAAAAAGGATTCTTTGCGAAACCTGACTTCCATCGGGACTCGCGTTGGGGCGTTATTCCCAGATAGATGGCCGTCCGACCGATCACTGAATATCCGTCCGACGTGCTGGCGAGTCGCGGTAAGGCCGTGACTGAATTCGGCCCCGAGTTGGCTAACCTGTGCCGCGATATGTTTGAAACGATGTATCACGCCGAGGGCGTCGGCCTCGCCGCACCGCAGATCGGCTTAAACCTGCGCCTTTTCGTGATGGACTGCGAGGGCGTAAAACTGATCGCCGCAAATCCTGAGATCGTTGCCGTCGAAGGAGAACAATCCGGTCAGGAGGGCTGCCTCTCGGTCGGAAAAGTGCCCGCAGTCGTAGTCAGGCCACAGCGTGCAACGCTTAGGGCACAAGACGAGAAGGGCGAATGGTTTGAGCGTGAGGCCGAGGGCTATGCGGCGCGGGCATTCCTGCACG
>JAGOWF010000320.1 GCA_018060305.1 Pyrinomonadaceae bacterium | reverse complement strand
GGCGGCGTCAGCCCGAGCCCGCGTATCGTGACCGAGGCATTTGTTCGCTACACATGGCAGCAGGAAGACGCGACGGCATATACGATGTGGCAGATCCTCGAACCACAATCTGAGACTGTGCGAACAGGACTTGCCGAGGTATTTGGGTGCTCGCCCGAGGAGATCGCGATCACGCGAAACGCGTCGGAATCACTCGAAATTCTCTTAATGGGGATGGACCTCAGGTCCGGCGACGAGATCCTGACTACGACGCAGGACTATCCGCGGATGCTTACCACGCTCAAGCAGCGCGAGCTCCGCGAAGGCCTAAAACTCAACCTGATCAAGATACCGATCGCACCGAACAATGTTGACGACATCGCTGCTGCATTTGAGCGTGCCGTGACGCCGCGCACAAAGCTCATACTGATGTCGCACCAGATCAACCTGACGGGCCAGATCAATCCCGTGAAAAAGGTTTGCGAGATGGCACGCTCGCGAGGCATCGAGACAATAGTTGATGGCGCACACTCATTCGCGCAGTTCGATTTCAAGCGAGACGATCTCGGCTGCGATTATTTCGGCACTTCCCTGCACAAATGGCTTTACGCTCCCAAGGGCACCGGCCTTCTTTATGTGCGAAAGGAAAAGATCCCGAAGGTCTGGGCCCTGATGGCCAGCGAGGACAAGAACAAGAACGACATACGCAAGTTTGAAGAGATCGGCACGCATTCGGCCGCGATGCGGCTGGCGATAGGCGAAGCCGTGTTGTTTCACAACGCTATCGGCGGCAAGCGAAAGGAAGAGCGGCTGCGATATCTATCACGATATTGGATGAATAAGTTGAAAGACATACCAAAGGTTGGTTTCAACACTTCGTTCGACCCAAAACAATCGTGCGCGATAGCGAATTTCAAGATCGATGGCGTCGATCCTGTCGCTCTCGGCTCGCACCTGATGTCAAAACACAAGATATTTACGACGCCGATCGTCCATGATGAATTTACCGGCATCCGCATCACGCCAAATGTTTACACGACGCTGTGGGAACTCGACAGATTCTGCAACGTCGTCGCGGACGTGGCGAGAAAGGGATTGCCAAGAATCTGAATGATCTTGATCCTGGACACGACCCCGTCAGCCGAACAAGTCGAGAAGATGCTCGGGGCACTTGAGGTCTATATCAAGCTCGCCGTTGACGTCAAAAAAGGAATCGTCGCCGGAGGAGGAGGATTGCATGCCGACTGCGAGGCCGTGCTTCTTGAAAACGGATCTGAACAATCAGATATTTGGGGAGCAGACTGGCTGCCCGTCAGCAAGCAAGTAACATTTGAATCGCTGATAAACATTCGGCCAAATCAGGATAACTTCTCTCTTGAGTTACAGGATAAGGAACTCAGGGCCCGCATCGAGACAATCGTCAGGAGGATATTCGAAGGTGAAACTGATAAACAACCTTGAGGCCCGGAAAGAGCGATATCTTAAAGACGGCGTCCCGGTCCGGCTTGGCGGACTTGCGGCAAATCTCTCGCGAGTAAAGTCGTTTTCCGCCAATCCGGACAACAGGGATGCGGTTTTTCAGTTACTTGAGGAGAGTAAGTATTTTATCGAGTGGACGAGCCGAGAGTTAGATATCGACACACTGATTAGGCTTAGCGCGATCCAGCGTCGAGTTGCCTCTTGGCAATTGAATTGGAAGTACATTTGGGATGACGAGAATGAACGGCAGATCGTCGTTGACGACTCGGCGGGCTGGTCGGTCGAGATCATAAAGAATTCAGGATTATTTGATCAATGAGCATTAAGAAAGTCACACAACACCCAACCCAGAACGAAGGCCTGATCTTCGAGCGGTCACAGACGGGCCGTGTCGGTTATTGTTTGCCGAAGCTTGATGTGCCGGAGACAGTGGATGTCGTTCCGGCCGAACTGAGGCGCGATGACGACCTGGACGGCGTTCCAGAGGTTTCTGAGGTCGATGTCGTTCGGCATTTTACGCGGATGTCGTCGTGGAATTATTCGATCGATCTCGGCATGTATCCGTTGGGCTCGTGCACGATGAAGTACAACTCGCGACTCAATGAAAAGGTCGCCAGGATCGGCGGCTTTGCGGGCTTGCACCCGCTTGCTCCTGAGGAAGAATCGCAGGGTGCTCTTGAGTTGATCTACAAACTGCAGGAAGACCTCGCGGAGATCACGGGATTGCCGGGCGTTTCGCTGCAGCCTGCCGCAGGGGCGCAGGGCGAGATGACGGGCGTGATGCTGATTCGCGCGTTTCTCGATCAGCGCGACGGCGAGGCGTCGGCAGAACGGCGCGTGATGCTGATACCGGAATCGGCCCACGGCACGAATCCGGCGTCGGCGGCATTGGCAGGATTCACGGTAAAGGCGATCCGTGCGACGGCGGATGGGCTGACCGACATGGCCCATTTACGCGAGTTGTGCGCTGAAGGCGGAGTCGCGGGCGTGATGTTTACTAATCCGAATACGGTCGGCATTTTTGAGAAAGATATCAAAGAGATCTGCGAGGTCA
>JAGOWF010000114.1 GCA_018060305.1 Pyrinomonadaceae bacterium | reverse complement strand
AATGTCGATGTGCTGCTGGTCGGGCCCGGCGGGCAGAAGTTCATACTGATGGCCGACGCGGGCGGCGTGGACCCGCAGGATGAGGTGACCCTGAGCTTCCGCGACACAGGCCCCGGTGTGCTCAATGACTCAAGCCCGCAGACAACGGGCAACTTTGAGCCGACAAGCTGGACGACGCCTGTGACGGACTTCCCGGCGCCTGCCCCCGCCGGGCCATACTCTGAGCCCGGCAGCACCGTCGGCGGCACCGGCACACAGACGCTGTTTGGCAACTACGGCATGACAGACCCGAACGGCGTCTGGAGCCTCTACGTCCGGCAGCAGGGCACAGGCTCAGGCGTGATCGCCGGCGGTTGGGGTATCGAATTCCTGGTTCCAACAGCGGCCAACGCCTATATCTCAGGCCGCGTGTTGACCGCCGACGGCCGGCCGATACGCAACGCCACTGTCACCATCACCGGCAACTCACTGCCCGAGTCGCGTATCTTCCAGACAGGCTCATTCGGCTACTATATGTTCGACGGCCTCGCGACGGGCGAGACCTATGTTGTCACCGTTACCCAACGCCGTTTCATCTTCCAAACCCCAAGCCGCGTCGTATCCCTGATCGACAACATCGCCGACCTCGACTTCATCGCCGGGGCCGAAAACGACGCGATCGATCCATGACCCCTCGGCGCTCGCGCCTATCTGAGAATGGACAGACCGGGCAAAATTTGCTTTAATCTGTCCATTCTCTTTTTGCATCCAACCTGTTGGTAAACGGTTCCTTATGACATATCCGAAGCTATTTTCGATCACGGCGAGCGCGATCCTGGTCTTTCTGCTCGTCATCGCATGCCAGCCAAAAACGGCCCGCAGCGGAGAGCCGGCCGACGGCCCTCAGCCCGAGGCAACGCCCAAGAATACCGAGCCGATCACGATCGTCGGCGTGGGCGACATTATGATGGGATCGCCGTTTCCTAATGACACGCGGATGCCGCCAAATGACGGCGCGGAGCTATTAAAGGCGTTCACGCCGATCCTCACGGCGGCCGATATCGCGTTTGGCAATCTCGAAGGGCCGATCGTTGACGGCGGCACGTCGGGCAAGTGCCGGCCCGGCTCGACGCAGTGCTTTGCGTTTCGTATGCCAACGCGTTACGGCAAGTATCTGAAAGACGCCGGTTTTGACGTGATGAGCGTGGCGAATAACCACGCGGGCGATTTCGGCCGCGAAGGCCGTGCCAGCACGCAAAAGGTGCTCGACGAACAGGGCATCAAATACGCAGGCAGTCTCGATCCGCCCGCCACGACCACGTATCTCACCGCCCGGGGCAAACGCGTCGCCTTTGTCGCCTTTGGCCACAACAACGGCATGCCCAGCATAAACGACATTGACGGAGCGCGGCAGCTGGTCACTGAGGCCGCCAAACAAGCCGACCTCGTCATCGTCTCGTTTCACGGCGGGGCCGAGGGCACGGGATCCCAACACGTGCCCAGCCGCAACGAGATATTCCTTGGTGAGAATCGCGGCAATCTCCCGCTCTTTACACACACCGTCGTCGATGCCGGTGCCGATCTCGTCCTCGGCCACGGCCCCCACGTGATGCGCGGCATGGAGATCTACAAAGACCGCCTCGTAATGTACAGCCTCGGCAACTTTTGCACCTACGGCTGGTTCGGCCTCGCCGCCGAAACCGCCCTCACAATGGCCCTCGAAGTAAAGATCGACGCAACCGGCAAGTTCCTTTCCGGCAAGATCCACTCCGGCCGCCAAGAAGGCAAAGGCATCCCGGTATTGGATCCCACAAACCAAGGCCTAAAAACCGTCCGCACTCTATCCGAAACCGACTTTGGAACCAATGCCCCAAAAATAGGTGACGACGGAACGATCACGCCAGGCAGCGACACCAAGCAATAGGTCTGGTTCGTGTGGATAATACCGCCGTATAACCGATTAGCATTACTCGAACGGATAACACTCGATCCGTCCGTCATGTTGATCGCTGGCACGCGCCTGACCGTTGAGTTCATCCTCAACCTACTCGCCCTGCGGACAACGCGATATAAAGATTTTACGGAAAGAGCTAGGCATTCGTTATATTTCGACCTCTATAGTCTGAAAGAAGGTAAAGCCCGTTAGCTGTATGCCAAAGAGCCGTTTCCGGTCGGACAGTTTTGATCTGTCAGCGATCGAGTCCGCCACTGAAAGTAGGTATTGACAATGGCATCCGTCGTCTGCTAAGTTCGCAGAACCTTTTATTGTATAGATTTACACAGCCTGAACTGCCCTTTCAGACGCGCGGTAATTCGGCCGCTCTGCTTCTTCGGGCAGTGCCAGATTCAGAGACGATGACGTCTCTCGCAGAATAAAGGAGAAACTTCAAAATGAAAGTAAAGTCTTTAATGCTAACTTTATCCCTCGCTATGGCCGTTTCAGTGTCGGCTGCGTTTGGTCAGGGATTCACTATCTTCAATTCGATCCCGGCCCCAATGCCGGGGAACTTCCCGAGTCAGCCGTTTCAGGCGCAGCAAACCGCAGAAGTTGGTGACCGCGTTCAGTTTGCGGGGACGGGAAGAAAACTACTCACGGTCACCCAAACAATGAGTAGCTGGGGATGCGAAAGCGGAAGCTGGTACGGCGGAGACTGTGTCACAACGTCGGGGGCCACATTTACGCACCCGATTACGCTTAACATCTATAATGTTGGTCTTGGGAACGCGGTAGGAAGCCTGGTCGGATCTGTAACGCAGACTTTCGCGATACCATTTCGGCCATCGGCAGACCCGCTAAACTGCGGCGACGGACGATGGTATAGCGTTGCTGATGCCGCTTGCTACAATGGCTTTGCGACGAATATCACATTTAACCTGAGCGGGCTCACCGTCCCGAATCAAGTGATTTACGGAATCGCGTATAACACGACTAGCTGGGGCTACTCACCAATCGGCACGGGGGCTCCGTGCTTTTCAACTCCTCAGGGATGCGGATATGATTCGTTGAATGTCGCATTGGGAGGCACCCCAACGGTCGGAACCGACCCGGCGCCGAATGATGCGTACTGGAACACTCTCACTGCGGGTTATTACTGTGATGGTGGTATTGGTGGAAGTGGTACATTCAGACTCGATTCCGGATGCTGGACTGGCTACAAATCCGTAGTTAAGTTCAATGCAGCAAACCCGCCGTCAAGCGCGAACGCATGCAAGAATAACGGCTGGAGGACTCTCAGCCGTCTCGATGGCTCGACGTTCAAAAATCAGGGCGACTGCATTCAGTATGTCAACAACGGTCACTAATTCGTGGCGCTTTAGCAGAGGGCCCCGCAGGCCCTCTCATCATTTTTGAGGAGAAAAAAGATGAGTATTAGAAAACTAGCGATTTTCATCACAATTGTTTCGGCTGTGACACTGGCGACGGCGATTTCCGCCATGGCAGTTACCACATGTACATTTACAAATCAGGGCTCGAGCATGAAACTCAATGCCAATTGCTGGACGGACACCTCGATAGCCATACCTAACGGCAAGACACTCGACGGACGCGGATTCACGATCACGGGCGTCGATCCGGCAGGTGATCATTTCCGCGGAGCGGTTATCGTCAACGGCGGTGGCTCGGCGAGCGTAAAGAACCTCAAGGTCACGGTCAGCGGACTGATCAACGTTTGCGATGCCGGGGCCGACCGGCTGCGGGGCATCATGTTTGAGGGTGCGTCAGGGTCGATCACCGGTAGCACGATCCTTGACATAAACCAAGGTGCAAGCGGCTGTCAGGAAGGCAACGCGGTCGAGGTGCGAAATTTTGGTGCAAACGCCGCCACTAGCCGCGTGACCATCTCAGGCAGCACGATCACGGGCTATCAAAAGACCGGCATTGTCGCTAACGGTAACGTTGAGGTCCACGCCATTGACAATCTCGTTGACGGCGGCGGCCCGGTCGGCTATATCGCACGCAACGGCATCCAATTCGGTTTTGGCGGTTCAGGTTCAGCGAAGCGGAATACCGTCAGCGGCAATTCCTACACCGGCACCTCGACCGTCTCGGGGGGGATCCTTGTCGTGGGTGGCCCTGGCTATGGCGGCGATTTCTGCGTGGGAGTTCAGATCGTTCAGAACACCATTACCGGAAATGATGTCGGTGCCTATCTTTCGCAGTACGAGGCCGATTTCTCGGCTCCGGTGACCGCGACAAACATCAAGGTGACTAACAATACGATCTCGCACGCGGATGTAACCAATGGTTACGTTTATCAGGCAGGTGTATCGGATGTAGGCAACAATGACAAGATCATTGCCAACACGATCTCAGGCACGGGTTATGATCCTGCAACTATCCCGGGCTCGACCTTTTATATCGATGCCGATCTGTCATTTACTAACCGTGTCAAGGTGCATGCAAACAGATGACCGACAGGGCACTGTTAAATGGATGTGAGGCCCGTTCGCGGGCCTCCTTTTTGTTTCCGTTCCCGCCCATCATTGTCGCCGGTCTCGCATAGCTGCGTCAGCGATATCGACGTTGATATCCAATTTTTGGAATCAAGCACCCGACGGGTTACGGGCGATGGACTTTCGACCAATTTGGGTTTTACTAATCCTGGGCTGATCACGCGACACGAACGGACGCCGGCTGACGAAGATGAGATAACCGCAAGCCAGTCGTCACTGTTGCTGCCTACGCGATCCCGACTACTTTTTGACCTTTTGGATCTGTTCGACCAGTTTTGAGGCACGGTTGCGGGCCATTAGGGGCATTCTCTCGTCGGTCGAGAGCTCGGTCAGCAGCGGCACAAGGTGCGGCGGATCGGAGAGCTCGTTGCGCTTGTAATATGACGCGAGCGTGTCCATCAGGCCCGGCGTCTGCATGCTCCGCCCCCGTGTCAAAACCGGGAGCCATAGCGACTGGGTTCTTTAACCCGGTATTTACATTACATCAAATTAAACAACTCGCCTTGTCCTGATTCATCGAGTTTCCATTGATCGTCGCCGGTTTTGACGGCGATGGTTTCGAGGACGTTTAGGATCGTCTGTTTTTCCGGTGTCTTGCCGTTTTTCAGCAAAGGCATTATTTCAAGGTAAATGTCGTCTATGTGCGGGTATTTTCCTTCACGTGCGAGGCGACGCATCATTGAGACGATGTAATACTTTATCCGCACCTCAACAGGGATGTTGGCTCTGAACTTTTCCTCTTTTTTCAGATTGTACTTCTGCGTTTCCTTGTCAAAGTCGAAGTTGCTGGCGAGAAACGGTGTGAGGTCTTTATATTTCTTTGCGACGAGATCGAGGATGTTTAGTTCCATAAACTTGATCACAATGTCGTCGTTGATTTCCTCGACCGTCGCTCCGTGATGGTGGGCGATGATGTCCTCGATAGCCTGATGAATCAGATCGGTCACGTCACCGCCGAGATTTGATTTCATTATCGACTTCGGATTGCGGACTTTCCTGAAATTGATAATTAGCTGGCCCGACAACACGGTGAACGGATGCTGCCGTTTCTTAAAACTCGTCTGCCCGTTGTTCTGCCTTACGGCTCCCGCATATTCAAACCCGGCCTTTTCGGCCGAATCCACAATCAGATGCCAATACGCCGGGTCTTGATGTTGAAAGACAAACGACATCCAGCGGTCGAACTTGAGAACACGAAACATCTCCTTGATCGAATCGGAAATCAGCCGCTTGTAATCGTCTTTCGTCTTGTTATGCTCGCCGCCCTCGATTGCCTCAAGCTCGTAATCTTGCACGGTAACTTCCAAATCAAGCCACGCATTCCACATCACCGAAAGATCAAGATAGGGAATCTTCTTGCCGTATGGCGGATCAGTGTAGATATAATCCACGCTCTCCGCCTCAACAAAGTCCAAATCGGTTGCCGTTCCCTTTGCGACGATTGACTCGTCAACGACGGCTTTCGTTATTATCGGCTCGATCTCGCGTTTGGCGGCTACGATCTTCTTGAATTTGCCTTCAAAAGTTTCAAAGGTATCCAGATTTACTTCGTGAGGTGCGATTCGAAACCGATAGTAGCGGAACGCAGAACAGTCACCGGCGTTCGCACTTGCATAGAGTGATGGTAGGTTCTGTTTATCTTTGTAATCGTCGTTGAAAGCACCAGCAGCAAAGTTGCGCGAATATCGCGATCCTTTATCTTACGAATTAGATGTTTCAGATATGCCAGTTGGGCAGTTTGTCTTTTACTGAAAAGACTCTCGACAGTAGCTACATCCGAGCCTTTCGGTAACCTGTTTCCTTTCGGATTCGGATACTTCTTGATCGCCTCGTCAAACTCTTTTTCAGTCTTAGGGGCCGATTTCGCATAGGCTGATTTAATTCCATCGAACGCTGCGTGAAGTTCTTGAATGTTAACGGGAACGATCATGCCCGAAACCAAAAAAACCGATAACGGATTCAGATCGATATGAATACCTCGGCGTTGAGCCATTAGCGCTTCCACAACCGTGATTCCGCTTCCACCAAAAGGATCGAGTACCAAATCATTCGGCCTAGTAAACTTTTTGATATAGGCGTGGACTACGTCCCATGACTGCTTCGTAAAATAGCCGTGAACCCCGAAGTGACGCTTAGCGGCTCGCTTTCGAACTACCTTTATCTGCTCTGGCGGCGTGATTGAAAGATAATCAAACTCGGCATCGGCTTGGCGGCGGTCGATATGGGTTTCAAATTTAGCAAAGGCGGTTGGTGCGAGGTATTGTGTGAGTTCATTCCAATGCTTTTCGATCTCGGACAGCGAGAAATAGAGAACGGCATCTTCCTTGTTGACTCGAAAGAGCGCGAACTCGCGGCCATTGCAGAGAGCGAAGTATGGGACGTTAATTTCGGGATGAATGGCGTAGAAGAAAGCCTGTTCGCGATTCTTGCCGGTGGTTATCGCTTCGTCCGGCCCTTTTGCATCGAGAACCCACGCGAACTTGCCGTCGACCTGGAACAGGTAGTCAGGAAAGTTCGTGAGCGCCACTTCTTTCGATCCAATCGTAACGAACGGATGTCGCAGCTTTTTGCTCCGAATGATCTTATTCTCGCCATGAGCGGAATAGGCGAGAGCCTTCAGGATCGGCAGTATCAATTCCTCGCGAACGGAATCCTCCTTAAAGTCAGGCGACTTTAACAAATCAAAATCAAAGTCTGCGAAGAGATTGTTCATTCGAGCGTCTTTGGAATTGTTTCGTCTAAAGGGTGGTCCCCGTCGGACATGTTAGCACAGGAACCCAGTCGCTATCGCTCCCGGTTCTGACACGACCAGAACGGCTTAGGTCTTGCGCACGGGTGACCTCTTGTCGCGGAGATACACGAAAGCAGTTTACAGTGGATAACGGACAGTGGATAGTGAACTTTTGCGGGCTCAGGCCGGGACGAGGCGGCGGAGCTTTTTTCGGCGCTTTTGCGAGGCGTTCCACAGGTCGTACTTTGCCTGCATTCCGATCCAGAGGTCGGGGCTCGTTCCGAGAGCGTCGGACAGCCGCAACGCCATGTCGGCCGAGATGCCTGCCCTGCCGTTCAGTATGCGCGAGAGGGCTGCACGAGTAACGCCAAGATGCTCCGCAGCCAATGTGACTGAGATATCGCCCAAATAATCGCGAAGAACGCTGCCGGGATGCGGCGGGTTGAACATTTCCATATAGAACCTCAGTGATAATCCTGATAATCGACCAGGATCGCGTCAGTGCCCTCAAAGGCGAATGTCAGCCGCCAGTTTTCGCTGACATCGATCGACCAGTGTCCGTCCAGCTCGCCCTTCAGCGGGTGCAACCGCCAGCCTGGTGCATTCATGTCCTGTGGACTGGCCGCATTATCAAGGGCGAACAACTGTCTGCGGAGCTTTTCGGCGTGCTTTGGCTGGATGCCGGCCTTGGATCCCGTACGAAAGAACCTTTCGATGCCAGAGTGCCGGAAGCTCTTTATCATCGTGAGCAGTGTATAGTATCGCTATACAGTTGTCAACCCCGCGGGTTATCGCCAACGGCTATATGCGCCGAGCCGCTATGCGGACATATTAGAGAATTTGCCTACGTCTTCGCCACGAGGCCGATGGTTGTGGCGGTGGT
The DNA here is from genome assembly GCA_018060305.1 of Pyrinomonadaceae bacterium. Classification (GTDB taxonomy): domain Bacteria; phylum Acidobacteriota; class Blastocatellia; order Pyrinomonadales; family Pyrinomonadaceae; genus OLB17. The sequence continues at coordinate 377 of JAGOWF010000114.1, read as the reverse complement.
TAGGTCGAGGATCAGGATGCGGTCGCGCAGGTCAGGGAGTTGGAATAGGACGGTGCGTCGGATCTTTATGCCGAAGTGGCGGCAGAACGGGGCGGCGGGGATGCGTTTGTGGTTTTTGCCGTGCGGCATAAGGCGAAAGGCGTTGCGCTTCGCAGGGTCGGTCGGTTTGAGGCCGATGAGTTTGAGCTCGGGATCGTAAAGGAGTTCGACCTGTTTTGCGTTGCCGAGAGCGCTCCACGCCAGGGTGTTTAGAAAGATCGCGCCCCTGGGGCTGAGGGTGATCCGAGGTTCGTTGCGGTGGCCGGCGGCGAGGTTTGGCTGTCCGTCATAGGTCTTCCACTTGATCTCGATGTGCATTTAGTTTTGCCTCCTGTGAT
>JAGOWF010000113.1 GCA_018060305.1 Pyrinomonadaceae bacterium | reverse complement strand
TGTTTGTAGAACCGAATTGAATTTTTACACATAAGCTCCGTTAGGAGCGGCACACGCAGATGTCGGCATCGTTCCGTTAACGTGTCGCTCCTATGGAGCTAGAACGATCTTGGGTTGCATCGTTTCTACAAAGATTCCGCACCTCCGGTGCTTGAAAAACATGGGTGTCGCGGACTACAAACATTTCGCACGCTACCGTGCTTACGCAAAAAGCCTCGTAGAGGCGTAATGTTTGTAGAACCGAATTGAATTCAACAAACAAGCTCCGTCAGGAGCGGCATAATGGCCAACACCTACACACAGATCTACATTCACGTTGTCTTCGCGGTGCAGGAACGTGCGTGCATTCTCAAAAAACAATGGAGAGAGGAGTTATTCAAGTACATAGCCGGTATCCTCAAGAATCAAGGCATTAAGTTACTGGCGATTGGCGGTGTTGAGGACCATATCCACATTTTGTTCGCGTTGAGTCCGAAGATAGCTTTATCAGATCTGATCCGTGACGTGAAAGCGAATTCGAGCAAATTCATTAACGAAAAGGGATTTGTTCGCGGCAAATTTTATTGGCAGGAGGGATTCGGCGCATTTTCGTATTCGCGATCACAGATCGACAAAGTCGCAAAGTACGTGCTGAATCAAGAGAAACATCACAACAGAAGATCGTTTAGAGAAGAGTACACTCAAATGCTAGATCAATTTGAAGTCGAGTATGAAGAAAAATATCTGTTCAAATGGATCGGCGGATGATGGCCTTTACAGGTACCGCTCCTACGGAGCTGGAAGGCATTTTCTTTGCATTCATTCTACAAACATTTCGCACCTACGGTGCTGCGAGCAATAACTGGACATGGAAACAATTCTCAGAACGGATATAACGGTAAAGGACATGTGCGAGGGCTTTGTTTATAACGAGCTTGAGGGCAAGGGGTTGTTTGGATTGTCGGGTAAGTTGACGATCCAACCTGAGTATCAGCGGAACTACATCTACGCCGACGGGAGAAAGGACGTTGCTGTTATTGAGTCACTGCTGAAAGGGTATCCGCTTGGATTGATCTATTTCGTCAAAGTCGATGAGGACAGGTTCGAGGTGCTGGACGGTCAGCAACGGATAACCAGTTTTGGACGTTATGTCACGAACAAGTTCGCCGTAAAGGACGAAAACGGAATGGAGCAGTATTTTCGCGGAATCGCGGCGGACAAGCAGAAGCTGATACTGGACGCGAAGCTGCTCATCTACGAGTGCGAAGGCATCGAGAGCGAGATAAAGGAATGGTTCAAGACCATCAACATCGCGGGCGTGCCGCTCAAGAATCAGGAACTGCTCAACTCAGTGTATTCGGGGCCGTTCGTGACCCTCGCCAAACAGGAGTTCAGCAACACTCAGAACGCTTACACTCAGATGTGGAGCGCTTACATTCAGGGCAGCGTTAACCGTCAGGACTATCTCGAACGCGCTCTCGAATGGGTGAGCAAAGGCAAGGTGGACAATTACATGGCCCGCCACCGGTTCGAGACGAACATCACGGAATTGAAGAACTATTTCAACAGCGTGATCGATTGGGTCTCAGGTGTTTTTTCCGATGTGGAAAAAGAAATGCGCGGCCTCGAATGGGCACGTTTATATGAGAGCTACCACAACAACGCTTACAACCCGCAGGAAGTCTCGGCACAGGTCAAAAAGCTCTACGCCGATCCTTATGTGGTCAATAAGAAAGGCATCTTCGAGTACATACTCGACGGTTCGACGAAGACACAGCTGCTCGACATTCGGCTGTTTGACGTGGCGACCAAGTCCACGGCCTACGCACAGCAAACGCAAGCCGCCGAGGCCGCAGGCACTTCAAACTGCTCTTACTGCGCCATCGGCCACGACGCCAACAAGACGCGAATCTACAATCAAACCGACATGGAAGCCGATCACGTAACCGCCTGGAGCAAAGGCGGAACGTCAACGATCGAAAACTGCGAGATGCTCTGCAAGACGCACAATCAGGCTAAAAGGAACCGGTAAGCCAAAGCGGCGGCGGAGCCGCGAGAGTTTTTTTAGGCTTGCCGGAAAAGCGAAGCTTTTCCGCACATCGATGGGCAGAGCCCAATGAAAAGACTAGAATAGATCGAAAAAGCTTTTTGGATCTGCAGCTTCGCTGCTCGATGTGCGGAAAAGCTCTGCTTTTCCGAAAGGCAGATAAGATCTTTGCGGCTCCGCCGCCCGACGCGACGGAAAAGCGGAGCTTTTCCGTACATCGAGTGGCAAAGCCGCGCAGGCGACATCTTGCCCGCAAAACCCTGACATAATGGTGTTCTCCGACTGTCTCATACAAGCAACTCTTGACAATGCTTGCAATTTCTGTTATATGAATTGAAACCTATATTTTTCACATAATCGGAGCAATAGACATGGGACGCGAATTATCACTAGAGAAGATCGAGGCGGCGAGGGGGCTTTATTTACGGAACGAAGGAACGAAGATAACGGCCATTGAGCGGGAGATGCGGGGGCTGGGGTTCACGGGGTTTAACCGGCAGGTGCTTTATAACAGGCGTGCGAGGGGCGGTGGGCAGTTGCTCGGGTGGCCGGAGCGGTTTGGGTGGCTGGATGTCAGGCTTGAGGGCGGGCTGACGATACGCGAGATCAGGAATGCGGCAAAGGACGAGTTTGAAAAGTGGTTGACCGCCGAGTTTGGCGAATGGACATGGTCGTGGGGCTACCAGCGATATATTTACAAACGGCTTGCCGCCATAACAAAGGGAAAGTGCCGCCGGCTGATGATATTTATGCCGCCGCGACACGGCAAGAGCGAGATGGTCACGGTCCGCTACACGGCATGGCGGCTGATGCGCGACGCCGGGCTGAACGTGATCTTGGGGAGCTACAACCAGCGGTTGGCGGACAGGTTTTCGCGGAAGATAAAGCGGATCGTCCTGAGTCGGGGACAAGCGGAACAACATACAATTGCCTCTCCTCCACGCCCCAAGTCCTCCACTCCTTTACTTCGGTCCGCGAGCGAGTGGGAAACGCCGACGGGCGGTGTCGTGCGGTCGGTCGGTGCCGGGGCGGGCATTGCGGGATTTGGGGCCGGGCTGATCGTGATCGACGACCCTGTCAGGAACCGAGCGGACGCCGAGTCCGAGACGTATCGCGACCGCGTATGGGAATGGTTCAATGACGATATCTACACGCGAATGGAGCCAAACGCGGCGATCGTGTTGATACAGACGAGATGGCATGAGGATGATCTGGCGGGGCGCCTGTTGAAAGAGATGGCCGATGGCGGCGAGGCTTGGGAGGTCGTGTCGCTTCCGGCTCTCGCCGAAAGCGAAATTGAGAATGGAGAACTGAAAATGGAAAATGGGAGCCAAATTCTCAATTCTCAACTTTCAATTCTCAATTCCGACCCCTTGGGTCGACGGCCGGGAGATGCGTTGTGCCCGGCGAGATACGACGAACTAGCTCTCAAGAAGATAAAACGCAAGCTTGGGTCGTATTCGTTCTCGGCGCTCTATCAGCAGCGGCCGACGCCGGTCGAGGGCGGACGGTTCAAGCGCGAATGGTTTAGAAAGATCGTTGACCGAGCACCTGAGAATTTGCAGTGGAAGCGCGGCTACGATCTGGCGGTCTCGACAAAAACGTCGGCGGATTATACGGCAAGCTTTCGCTGTGCAAAGGATGCTCAGGGATTTTTGTATATCGCGGACGGCTTTCGCAAGCGGATCGAGTATCCCGATCAGCGGCGCTTTGCCATCGAGAAGATGCAAACGGAGAAAAACACCGAACACGGATTTGAAGAGGCCCTGCACGGCAAAGCATTTTTGCAGGACCTCAGACGTGATTCGGGCCTCGCTCGTTACGCCTTTCGCGGCGTGCGGGTCGATACCGATAAACTGACGAGGGCCCTCGCGTGGCTGAATCTCGCCGAAGAGGGCAAGGTGATACTCGTGCGAGGGGCATGGATAGACGAGTTTGTTGACGAGGTGTGCCAGTTCCCTGCCGCGCGTCACGACGATCAGGTTGACGCGGTCTCGCTCGCCGTAAGCATGATCGACCGTAGGCGAAACCGTGGGTGGGCGTTTTGAGTCGGCGCGAAGAGTTTCCCGCAAAGCCGCAAAGATGCAAAGAAGAAAAAGGTCAAGATAAGCGGCCACTAAATTTTGCTAGACTTTCGGTGGAACTTTTGTATTTTGCGTCTCGTAACCAATCATTGACAAGGCGAGGCCCGCGTGCCGTGTCGGTGACTTAACGGATCGGTTAGAGGAGACGATTCATTGGAAGCTATTCAGGCTGTGACCGAAATCAACGGTGCGGAACTCGTGAGGCGTGCTCGCTCAGGCGACGGCGCGGCGTGGGAGGATATTGTCTCCGCATTCAGCCGAAGGATATTCAATCTCGCCTACCGGTTTACGTCCAGCGTTGACTCAGCCGAGGACCTGACGCAGGACGTTTTCATTCGGGTCTATAAGTCGCTCGAACAATACGACCCGAAGCAGGGCGACCTGGCAAATTGGCTGATGCGCCTGGCGCGCAATTTGATAATCGACGATTATCGCCACCGGCAGCGAAATCCGCAGAATTCGATGGCCGATGCGGTTGACGATCACCAGTATCACCTGCGTGCCGCCGGAACGTCGGCCCACCGCGAATTGGAGCGAAAGGAGCTTGCATCGCAGGTGCAGGAAGGCATCGACAAGCTGCCGACCGACCTTAGAACGTGCGTTATTCTTCGCGATATTGAGGAATTGACCTATCAGGAGATCGTTGACGTATTAAAAATTCCCGAGGGCACGGTCAAATCCAGGATCAACCGCGGACGAATAGAATTAGCGAAGATCCTGAGACGAATGAGAGTGGTGACGATCTAATAAAGGGGTTTGAATTTATGAAGGAGAAGAAGCACAACGTAAATTGCTCGCAGTTCGAAGGGCTGTTGACCGATTATCTCGACAAGACGCTTGAGCTGTCGGCCAATACGGCGGTTGCTGAGCACGCTCTGGCCTGCCCGCTGTGCCATTCGCTCCTTAATGAGGTAAAGGAATCGCTTGAGGTCTGTCGAGAGATATCAGCACCCGCATCGCCGCTAACGCGGCTTGAGGCGCGCGTGTTGTCGATGACCATGCCCGAAACGGCGATGGCGTGCGAGGATTTTGAAGGCTGGCTTACGGACTATCTCGACGGATTTTTGCCCGCGGCCGTTTTCCATCGGTGGGAACGTCACGCCGCGCTTTGCAGCACGTGCGAGGACCTGCCCGGCATGGTCGTCCGCTCGATCGGGGCTTGTTATACATACAAAATGGACGAGCTTGCGGTGCCGGCCGGCCTGCACCAGCGAATCCTCAACCTGACGATAGGCACCGACGAGGCCCGCGAGGTCAAAGCCTCGCTCGCCGCCCGCGCGGGCGAATGGGTTCGCAGCCTGCGGTTTCCCGTTGGCATTCCCCAATTCGCTCCGGTTGCGATGCTCCTGATGATCGCGTTTCTCGTATTTAGTCAGACGGTGTCGGCCGACGGCTCGCTCGCCGGTATCTATAAGACGAGCCTTGAGTTGGCGGAATCGACCTACCAGCAGAGTGCCGACGCCTGGAATGGCAAGCCTGTCGAGGTTAACCAAGCCGGACGGCCGATCGACGGCACTACGACCATCGCTAACGAGGAAGACAAATAATGAATTGCGTTTATCACAGCCATCACGCGGCAACGGTAAGCTGCAACGGATGCGGCAGGCCGCTCTGCCCGGCGTGTGATCACCGCATCAAGGGTTTTCCTTACTGCACGGACTGTATCGTCCAGGGCATCGACCTGCTCAGGCAGCAGAGCCGGAATAATTACGGGCCATATGTAAAGAAGCGCACATCGCCATTTGTCGCGACGATGCTCTCATTTATCTGTCCGGGCCTCGGCGCCGCGTATAACGGCCAGATGATAAAGGCCCTCGTCTATTTCGCCGTGTTCGTCGGCCTGTTTCAAATGGCGGTGCTGACCGGCGGCATGCCGATCTTCGTGTTTGGATTTATCGGGATGTGGTTTTTTGGACTGCTCGATTCGTGGCGAACCGCGCAGATGATCCGATCGGGCGTGACGCCCGACGTCGCCGACGACGTGCTGGTGCGGCGGTTCTCGGGCAATCCAAAGCTATGGGGCATCGTGCTCGGCGTGTTGGGCCTTGCGTTTGTCTTTCAGCGGTTGTTCAATATCGGCCCGGTCATCAAGGTGCTGATACCGATAATGCTCATTGGGCTTGGGATCTATATTGTGCGCGGCTATATCTTTAAGGCTAAGCCCGCAGACGATTCCTGGGCAGGTGCCGGCGAGTCGACAAGCTTTGCACTTACACAGGTAAATGGTCCGCCGCCGCGGTATAATACCGCTGACTTCGCCGACCGCGCACGCAGCGGAAGCTGGAGGGACATCTAGATTCGCAGTTTAGTAAGGAGTTTTGAGAAATGCTAAAAGCAGCATCCATCGGCGGCAGTATTCTCGCCATCATCGCCCTCGTCATCGTCTTGCTCAAGGCGTTGATCGCGCTGGTCGGCTTTGTCGGCTTTGCCCTCAAGGCCCTGATCGTCCTCGCGTTCATTGCCGTTTTCGCGACAGTCGGATTTATGGTTTTTCGCTCGTGGCAGTCGAATCGCAACTCGGCCGGATAAACCGGATCGTTAGCATTCGTTAAACATGCCGCCGAATTGGCGACCTATCACGGTTTGCCATTTTGGGCGGCTTATGTTTTTATATAAGTTCCATTTACGTGGGTATCTGGATTTACAAGCGGTTATTGTTCCCACAATAACGGGAGTTTTAGTCTAGGTTATTACTCTTGTTGTAAGGTTTCGCGTTAGTCTTTTCAAGGCTATTCTTGCGTGATTCCAAGTGCTGAAACGCTGGATTTTCAGTGCGAAAGATCATTTTAAGGAGCTTAAAAGCATAATGCAGAAAAACGACAAGTACTATACTTTTCTTTTATCGCATTCAAATAGATCGAAAGTCACAATTAAACGTATCGCTATCCGAAAGGCCATCGTGCACTTCGGATCGCTTGGCATTTTTGCAGCAGTTGGTCTGACGACGCTCGGATTTGGATCGAGCAGTCTTCTTAGAAATATCGAACTGCCCGCATTAGCACAAAATCCTGTACTCTCACAGGTAACGGCCCAGCCCGCACCGGCGGACGTGAGCTATATCCAAACGGCGAGCGGAGAGCTTGCTTTCAATAGCGGCGGCCCCGAATCTGACGACGAGGACGGCGAAACCAGCGAACTCGAAGATCAATTACAGGCCATTCGCACAAAATCCGATCCCGCGAGCCTGCCCACCATGTGGGCGCATCTCGGCAAGATCAACAACGAGTTTGGCTTTCGCCGAAATCCGTTCGGCGGACGTTCGTATGAGTTCCATCCCGGAATGGACATAGACGGCGAACGTGGTGATTTTGTCGTCGCCCCTGCGAACGGCACGATCGTTTCGGCGGGATACAAGGGCGGCTACGGCAACATGATCGAGATCGACCACGGCAACGGCCTGACAACACGTTACGGCCACTTGTCGAAGATCGAGATCGCCGATGGTGATACGATCACGCGCGGGCAGCTTATCGGTTATGTCGGCTCGACCGGCCGCTCGACGGGGCCACACCTCCATTTCGAGGTTCGTGTCGGCGAGCGTTCGATCAATCCGCGCCACTTCCTCCCACCGGAGCCGGTTGATCTGGCAAAGCTGGTCAAATAAGCTGAACAGTTGTTTTACTCATGAGCGGGCTTCACGGCCCGCTTTTTTTCTGCACCCCGTGGCGTAGTGCATGCATCGGAAAAACGGCCCTCGTAGGCTATACTGGTGTTTTCGCCGAATAACGAGGGATCACAATTATGAATTTAAGAACCAACCGATTTGTGTCAGTCGCGATGATGGTCGCGCTTGTTTTTTCGTCTTTCTCGTTCACCCTTGCGGTGCCGGACGAGGGAATGTTTCCGCCTGACAAACTCGCGGGCCTCAACCTAAAAAAGAAGGGCCTCAAGATCAAGCCCGAGGAGATCTACAACCCAAACGGCGGCGGCCTGACTGACGCTGTTATTCGTCTCAGCATTGGCTGCAGCGCGGAGTTTGTGTCGCCCGATGGGTTGATCCTGACGAACCATCACTGCGGCTTTGACGCACTCGTATCGGCCTCAACGCCGGAAAAAGACCTCGTTGAGACCGGCTTCAACGCAGGCAGCCGGTCAGGCGAGATATCTGCCAAGGACTATTCGATCATGCTGACGCAGCGGATCGAGGACGTAACCGCAAAGATCAAGGCCGGGACTGAGAATCTCTCAGGAGCCGAACTCGCCGCAGCGATCAAGAAGAACACTGACGACCTGACTGCCGCCGAAAAGGCCGCGCATCCGGGCTCGACGATCACGATCCAGATGCTCAACAACGGCTACTATTACTACCTATACCAAACGACGGACGTCAAAGATATCCGCGTGGTTTATGCC
>JAGOWF010000112.1 GCA_018060305.1 Pyrinomonadaceae bacterium | reverse complement strand
CGAGGAGGAATTCGAGGACCCGCGCCAGGAGCTTGTTGACAGGCTGCTCGAGTACGAAAAGTTCAAGTCTGCGGCCGGAATGCTCCACGAACGCGGCGAGATCGAGCAGGCGACCTTCACGCGCGGCGCCATCGAGACAGACGACGACATCGGCGAGGTTGATGCGACCGTGTTTGACCTGCTCAAGATCTTTCAGCAGATCGCGGCACGCCATATCGACGAGGTCAAGATGGAGATCGGGCGCGAAGAGATCTCGCTCGCCGACATGATCAAGAGCCTCAAACGACGCATCTTCGACGATGGCGAGCTAAGCCTGCTGAAATTCTTTGATGAAATCCACACGCGCCGCGAGATCGTTACCGCGTTCATAGCCGTGCTCGAGATAGTCCGTACGGAAAGCGTTACGTTATTGCAAAAACAAACATTCGGCGACGTTATTCTCAGGAGGATGAATCAAACAGGATAAACACGATATGCAGGATGATTGATTTATCTCGTTAATCCTGTCTATCCTGTTTGATTATTTGATGGAAGCCGTAGAACAGAAAACGATCAGGACACCCGCCGAGCTAATGGCCCTCGTCGAGGCACTCATTTTTGTGGCCGACGAGCCAGTGACAGTGAGGCTCATCGCCGAGGTGCTTGACGAGGACAAAGGTGCTGTCAAGGCCGCGGTCGAGCAGCTTATCGACGAATACGGGGAACGCGACAGCGGCCTGCAGATACGCGAGATCGCGGGCGGCTATCAACTCGCAACGCGCACAGAACTTCACGAAGAGGTGCGGGCCTTTCTAAAAACACGCCCGTCTGCCAAGCTATCGATCGCCTCGCTCGAAACGCTCGCGGTCATCGCATACAAACAGCCCGTAACCGTGCCCGAGATCCTCGAGATACGCGGCGTCCAAAGCGCGACTTCGATCAAGACGCTCCTCGACAAGCGCCTAATCGTGGCTAAAGGCCGCAAAGAAGCCGTCGGCCGCCCGATGATGTACGGCACGTCAAAAGAATTCCTCATCCAATTCGGCCTCAACGACCTGTCTGAGCTACCGTCGATCGAGGATTTCGAGGACCTCGTTCAGTAAGAGCAACCACATAGGGACATAGAACACATAGAATTTCTGCGCCTTTCTATGTGCTCTATGTCCCTATGTGGTTCAATATCTCCGTGCAGGAAAGACTACAAAAATTGATCGCGCAAGCCGGTATCGCCTCGCGGCGCGCAGCCGAGCAGCTTATCGCCGGCGGCGAGGTTGCCGTCAACGGCGTGATCGTCACCGAACTTGGCACCAAGGCCGATCCGGAAAAGGATCACATCAAGGTGCGCGGAAAGCTGATAAATGCAAAGCTGCAGAGCCGTTCTAAAATATACGTTCTCGTCAACAAACCAAAAGGCTGCCTGTCGAGCGCCAGCGACCCCGAGGGCCGCAAGCTTGTTGTCGACCTCGTCAAAGGCAAAGGCAAGCTGCATCCCGTCGGGCGGCTCGATTACAACAGCGAGGGGCTGATCATCCTCACAAACGACGGTGACTTTACCAACCGCGTCTCCTCGTCAAAAAAGATCCCAAAGGTCTATGAGGTCAAGGTCAAAGGCCTGCCAAACAGCAACGCCATCAATAAGCTCCACCGTGGAGTTTTGTTGGCGGATGGTTTCAAGACTGCTCCGGCCGATATCCGCGAGCTAAAGCCGACACAAAACAACGGCTGGTACGAAGTGACTCTGTATGAGGGACACAATCAGCAGATCCGCAAGATGTTTGACGCGATCGGTAATTCTGTGGTCAAGCTCCGGCGCACACGGATCGGGAGCGTAACCGATCCATATCTGAAAGTCGGCCAAAGCCGGGACTTGACCCAAGACGAAGTGAAAAAACTAACAGGATAGAGATGTCTGAAAAGTCTGCTTCTACGCGGTGGAGCCGCGAAAGACGGTAGCCAGACGTGAAACGTCTGGAAAGTTGCGAACGATGATTTCCGCACTGAAGGTGCGGCGGACACCCGTAAACATTGACCTTTCGCCCCTTCAGGGCGAGATGCCTTGGAGGCAATCTTTCCAGACGTTTCACGTCTGGCTACTATCTTTTTGCGGCTCCGCCGCAAAAGAACGACTTTTCAGACAACCTCCATTCTGTATATCCTGTTTAATCAACCACCGAATAGCGCGCGGTGTTCGACCATCAAACAAAGGTCCTGCACGACCTTGATCCCCGCCTCAGCCCATTTCTCGGCAACCTCGTCATTTCTGATCCCGAGCTGCAGCCACACGGCCTTTGGTTTCTTCTGCAGGAGCTCGAACGTGTGCTTTGCAACGTCCGAACTACGTCGAAAGATATTCACCAGATCGATCTCGGCCGGAATGTCATTCAGATCGCGATAGACCGGCTTGCCAAGTATCTCCGTGACGTCCGGATAATAAACAGGCACCGGAATGATGTCATACCCATGATCGGCCATATACTTCGGCACATAAAACGCCGGCTGCCCGGCATGCGATTCAGGCTTGATGCCGATCACAGCAACAGTCGTGATACCGGCGAGCAAACCCCTGATCTGATCATCAGTCGTGAGAATATTTGGATGAACCGACATATAGGAGCTACGGTAGCGAATCTAGCCACGTTTGCAGTCTCGATGTCTCGCGTTTGACCCAGGCCGGGAATGCCGCAGGGTCACCCGTAACTTCGCTCTCGAATGCAGCTTTGAAATCCCGGTAGGCCCCACTCGACGCTGCTTGAGTTGCAATGCGGAGCACTTCACGAGCCCCTTTCGGGAGTCCGGTGAATTCCGACACAAGCTGACCGACCTCTGAGATATCGACCTTGTAGGTTAGTCGTTCAAGCTCGACCGCAAACAATGTCGGTGATGCGGCAGACGGTGAGCGCAGAAGGGCCAAGAGTCTTCTTAGTTGTATCTTTTCACCCAAGCTGAAAGCCCGAAGTTGCGAAGCCTGGTTGGCCTGTCCCTCCCAGGTTCCATCGGAGAAGACCACAGCCTGCAGATCTAGATGCAAGTCGGTTACTCTCGACTGCGAAACTTCTCCTGTCGATCCCGATGTTGACTGCATCGGATACAGCAGGACGCGCTCGTAGGTCTCGCCGGGTTCAAGAAGCATGTTGCCGCGCCAGCCCCGCGGCATCGCCGACGTCTGCGTCTTGCCACTAATAGATGTCCTAAACGCGATCCCAAAGACAGATTTGGCCGAGGCGTTCAGAAAGGTCGCCTTGAATGACGGCAGATTAGCCGCCGCCGGCTCGACCCCAACCAGGAAAGACGGGGCTGAACTTGTCGTTGTAGGCAGCTCAGCAACCGTCGCAGGTGCACGAACTAGTTTAAGCTCAATTGGGACGATGCCGTGACTGGTCAATTCGCTAACCAGGATGCCCTTCTCGCTAAGGACATACTCGCCAATTAGATCCTCGATCTCATGATTCACTCCTCGAATGGCTGTGACTTTGATCTTTACGATGCCCGCCTCCTCACGCGGGACAAATTTCACGACGCGGATACGGCGTTCGCCCATTCGCTCTCGCCAGTCGTCAGTCAAGATGAAATCGCCATACCACGCCCATTTCCCAATTTGTTGGTAAACCGCCGGCTTTTCTCGGTTATAAGTCACCTCAACGACGAAGTCCCGAGATATCGATGTCGCCTGATTGGTCGGCTGAGCGTACGCACGAACGCTGATCGTCAGAAGCATTGCGATCAGCACGAGCCGGAATGTTCCTTGCCTCATAAACATCCTCCGCTGAATATCGCCATCATACGACCGGCAAGGAATTTGCGCAAGAAACTTTACACTCAAATCAGAATAAGTGAAACTTATGTAGCTATAATAAATCTGAATGATTCATATGAACTTTGAACTTTCCGACGAACAACTACAGATCAAACACAGCATCCGCGAGTTTGCCGAGAGCGAGATACGGCCGCATGTGATGGAGTGGGACGAAGCCCAGCATTTCCCAGAGGAGCTGCGGCCAAAGCTTGCGGAACTCGGCCTGATGGGCGTCGTCTTTCCTGAAGCCTACGGCGGGGCCGGAATGGGGTATGTCGAGTATGTGACGATCATTGAGGAGCTCGGACGCGTCTGCGGCTCGGTCGCTCTCTCGGTCGCCGCGCACAATTCGCTTTGCTCAAATCACATCTACATGTTCGGCAGCGAGGAGCAGAAGCAAAAGTATCTCGTCCCGCTTGCGCAAGGCGAATCGTTCGGCGCATGGGGCCTGACCGAGTCGCAGGCCGGCTCGGACTCGGCCGGAACGCGAACCAATGCCGTTCGCTCAAACGACGGCTGGAAGGTCAATGGTTCAAAGAATTTCATCACGCACGCCCTCGCCTGCAACACGCTCGTTGCGGTCGCGGTAACTGATAAAGAGAAGGGCAATCGCGGGATCTCGGCATTTATTTTCGACAAATCGATGGAAGGCTTTCGCGGCGATAAGAAAGAGAACAAGCTCGGGATGCGTGCCAGCGAAACGGCGTCGGTGGTGTTTGAGGATTGCCACGTTCCCGAAGAAAATCTGCTCGGCAGCGAGGGTGACGGTTTCCTGCAATGTATGCAGGTCCTCGACGGCGGCCGCATCTCGATCGCCGCCCTGTCGGTCGGCATCGCGCAGGGAGCCTATGAGGCCGCGGTGAAATACGCCAAAGAACGGCAGCAATTCGGCAAGCCGATCGCGGAATTCCAGGCGATCCAATTTAAGCTCGCCGACATGGCCACACAGATCGAATGTGCGCGGCTGCTCACGCTCCAAGCCGCCGCAACAAAGGATACCGGCAAACCCGTCACGCAAAAGTCCGCAATGGCAAAGCTCTACGCCTCCGAAACCGCCGTCCGCGTCGCCGAGGAAGGCGTCCAGATCCACGGCGGCTACGGCTACACAAAGGACTATCCTGCCGAGAAATACTGGCGCGATTCAAAACTCTGCACCATCGGCGAGGGCACCAGCGAGATCCAAAGAGTCGTGATCGCAAAAAATCTGTTGAAGTCTTTCTGACGGTGGTATCATCCACATATGATCGCCTTAGACCAGATCAATGCGCGAATAAAGGGCCTGCCGCCAAAATATCAGGAAGAAGTTCTTCACTTTGTCGAGTTCCTGTCGGAACGGGCGGGGGTAGGAGATACTACCGCGGATTTGAACGCATGGTCCGACCTGTCGCTCGCTAATGCCATGCGGGGTCTTGAGTCGGAGAACGGGGCCCAATATTCGGAAGCCGATCTTAGAGAGCGATGGCGCTGATCATTCCAGGCCAACTCGTCCTATTTCGTTTTCCCCAAACCGATTTGGCGACGGGTAAGATTCGTCCGGCGTTGATCATCACACGGTTGCCGTCCGATTACTCGGATTGGCTCGTCTGCATGATCTCTTCAAGAACCGAGCAGACTATCTCCGGGATCGATGATGTAATTTCGCCATCCGATGACGATTTCGCAGACTCCGGTCTGCGGACCGAGAGCATTGTGCGAGTTACTCGGCTGGCCGTCGTTTCGGACGATATATTTCTGGGCCTGATCGGCTCCATTTCTGCCGCCCGCCTTGCCCGTCTGCGCTCCCGCCTAGCGGACTGGATCGTCACTGGGTAAAGCTGTTGTTGCACCTTGCATCTGTGCAACGAATGTCGTATCATTCTCTCCTAATCTACTTAAGGAGAAAATCTATGAGTTCTACAGGTACAAGCACAGGCCGTCTTGCAACGGCGTTTTTGGCGGAATTGGATAACGAGGCAAAGGTCGCTCGGGAATGTCTATCGCGCGTCCCGGCCGATAAATTCGACTGGAAACCGCATGAAAAATCAATGACGATGGGCCGTTTGGCGGTTCATGTCGCCGAGATGTTTGGCTGGACAAAAGAGACTTTGACGCAGGACGTCCTCGATTTTGCGACAGCCGATTTCAAGCCCTTTGAGCCTTCGACAACTGAGGAGCTGCTCGCGTTGTTTGACGATCATATCGCAAAGGCAAAAGCGATCCTGGCCCAGACGTCGGACGAGACTTTCTTCACCGACTGGATGATGCGCAACGGCGAGACCGTCTATTTCACCATGCCAAAGGTCGCAGTGATGCGATCCTTTGTGATGAACCACATCATCCACCACCGCGGCCAGCTCAGCGTCTATCTGCGTCTAAACGACATCCCCGTCCCGTCGATCTACGGCCCGTCGGCGGATGAAGGGCAGATGTAAACAAGCAAACCTCAGTCTCCCACCACACATTGACAACCATACTATCTAAGGGTATAGTTAGTGGATGAAGCTGACGTTCATAGAGTTGCCGGTTTTCATGCGCCAGATCGACAAGTTGGGAAAGCCGCTCTCGGACAACGTACTTGCCGCGATAGAAGATGACCTGCTAAAGGACCCGGAACGAGGCGATGTAATTCAAGGCTCAAATGGTGCAAGAAAAGCCCGTATAGCCGATCCCAGCCGGCAGAAAGGTAAACGCGGTGGATTTCGATACATCTATATATATTTCGAAACTTATGCACGGATATATTTGCTTCTATTTTACGGGAAAGATGTCAAGGACAATCTGAGCGCGGCGGAAAAGGAGATCGTCGCCGACAGTATCAGGCACACCAAAGCGGTCTTAAAAAGGAGTAAGTAATGGACAAGAGATTATTTAAGGAGTTTCAACAGTCGTTGAACGAGATGGAAGCACACGCCGTCGGTAAAAAGCTCAAGGGCGTCCGCGAGGTGGTCAAGGAGGTAAAGGCTCCAAAGCCGTTGTCTAGGGAAGAGATTATCAACATTCGAAAGAGACTACAGGTATCGCAGTCCGCGTTCGCTTTGTTGCTGAACATCTCTAAGAAAACGGTCCAAAAATGGGAGCAAGGGGAGAATCGGCCAAATGGATCTAGCCTCAAGTTGCTTACGATCGCAAAGAAAGATCCAAAGACACTGTATGTCAGCTAAGAGCCGCGGGGACGCACACACGAAATGATCGATGCTGATCAATTATTTTCGGGCGAACCGCGAGCCATAGCCCGCGCGATCACACTCGTCGAAAACGGTGGTGACGCGGCTTCCGAGTTGATGAGATCGGTCTTTCCGAAGACCGGTAAGGCGTCGGTCATCGGGATTACCGGTGCGCCGGGGGCGGGAAAGTCGTCGCTGGTCGATAAACTGGCTCTTTTTTACAAGGAAAAGGGTGAGAAGATCGGGATTGTTTGTATCGACCCATCTTCGCCTTTCTCGGGCGGGGCGATACTGGGCGATCGGATCAGGATGTCGGCACTCGGGACGGATAAGAATATATTTATCCGTTCGATGGCAACGCGGGGAAATCTGGGGGGACTGTCGCGTGCGACTGTGGATGCCGTTGCGATACTTGATGCTGCGGGCTTTGACAAGGTGATCGTCGAGACGGTCGGCGTCGGCCAGGACGAGGTCGAGATCGTAAAGGCGGCTGACGTTTCGGTCGTTGTGCTTGTGCCCGGCATGGGCGACGACATTCAGGCCATAAAGGCCGGGATCATGGAGATCGGCGACGTTTTTGTCATCAACAAGGCCGACCGCGAGGGCGTTTTGAGGACACAAAAAGAGCTTGAGGCCCTGCTGACGCTCGCCCATCGGCCCGACATGTGGCATCCGCCCATCGTCAAGACCATCGCGACCGACAGCAAGGGCATTGACGACCTCGCCGCCGCGATCGCGAAGTATCTCGAATTTCAGGCCGCCGAAGGCCAGAACAGCGAACGCCGCCGCTCGATAGCCCGCTGGCGGCTCACGGAACTGCTGAGAGAGCGGCTGGTGAACGACCTGCTGAGCCGCAACGGCGCAGGAGCAAGGCTAGACGATCTGGCAGCCCGAATCGCTGACAAGGCGATTGATCCATATTCGGCGGTGGAGGAACTTCTGAAGGCCGAATGACGTATCATATATGCAATATTGTTATAAATGGCACACACAAAGTTTTTTTCAAAATCGGCGAGACGGAGGCCCGAGACGCCCATAACATGTTCGTTATCAATAGCTTACATGTCCCAGGAGCGAGTGGGACACTAGCGGGACACGGAGATCGGCTAAGGAGCACAAGATTTTTTTTCAAAATCGGTGGAACAGAGACCCAATGAGCTCATAACTTATTCGTTATCAATAGGTTACACGTCCCACCAGCCAGCGGGACACGAGCGGGACACAGGAGCAGTCGGCGATTGGCAGAAACCACGGTAAACCAATGAACATAAACCACTTAGGCATCGCAACCAGAGATATCGACGCCGCGCTTCGCTTCTGGCAGGACGCTCTCGGGCTCGAACACGTCCACAGCGAGACGGTCGAGGAGCAGAAGGTGCGCGTTGCGATGCTGCCCGTCGGCGAGAGCCGGATCGAACTCCTCGAACCGACGAGCGATGATTCACCGATATCGAAGTTTCTCGATAAGCGCGGAGGCGGAATTCATCACATCGCTGTTGAGGTGGACGATATTGAGGCTGCATTGGCGCAACTAAAGGCCCGAGGCATGCGTTTAATTGATGAGGCTCCGCGCGTCGGGGCTGAGGGTTGCCTGATCGCAT
>JAGOWF010000319.1 GCA_018060305.1 Pyrinomonadaceae bacterium | reverse complement strand
TTGTTTGGCGCGATGATGGTGTTTAGCGCGTCGGCGATGTTTTCGCTAAAGGAGAGCGACTCGGCGAGCCAATATACCTATTTCTATAAGCAGATCGGCTTCACCGTTGGCGGGCTGGTCGCGATGTATCTGGTCAGTCGGCTGGATTATCACATTCTTCAAAAGACGTGGGTGGTTGTCGGTGTTCTGGTGGTAACGGTTGGATTGCTGGTGGCGGTTTTTGCGTTTCCTGAGATAAATGGGGCACGTCGGTGGATACGCTTCTCAGGGTTTTCGTTCCAGCCGTCAGAGCTTGCAAAGCTTGCGTTGCCGATCTTTCTGGCGTATTGGCTGACGAGAAAGGAGGATGCTGTCGGCAGCATTTCGCAGGCCGTGGTCCCGTGTTTGCTTTGTCTCGGTTTGTTGGGCGGACTCGTGTTTGCTGAGAAGGACCTCGGGACGACGCTCGTTCTTTGTGCCGTATTTTCGGCCGTCTATTACGCAGCCGGAGCCCGATTAGTCCACATCGGAGCGGTTGCGGCTGTGATGTTCATTGGTGGTGCGGCGTCGATCATCTTTGCGCCATGGCGGGTCGAGCGTATGCTGGCCTTTCTCGATCCATACAAATACGCCGATGATCAGGGGTATCAGGTCGTGCAATCGCTGTATGCGATCGGTTCGGGCGGCATCTTTGGCGAAGGATTTGCGCAAGGGAAGCAGAAGCTCTTTTATCTGCCGTATCCATACTCGGACTTTATTTTTTCGGTGGTCGGCGAAGAGTTTGGCCTCATCGGGACGCTCGCGGTCGTTCTCGCATTCGGATTATTGCTCTGGCGCGGGAGCCGTGCGGCCGTGATGGCGCCGGATCGTTTCGGGATGCTGCTCGGCATCGGCGTTATCACGGGCATCATCATGCAGGCATTGTTCAATATCAGCGTCGTCACGTCGATATTGCCTGCAAAGGGCATTCCGCTGCCGTTCATCTCGTATGGCGGGTCGTCGATCGTTGTATCGCTGATAGGCGTTGGCATGCTTTTGAGTATTTCAAGGTTCGCCGGCGCCGAGCAACCCGCAACGCGTCGTCCGGCCGCACGTCGGGTAAAGGCGAGGGCCGCAGGAGCGTAATGAAAGTCCTTATCGCGGCCGGGGGGACCGGCGGACATATCTATCCGGGCATCGCCGTTGCAAATGAGATCATGCGGCGAGACGAGGCGAGTGAGGTGCTTTTTGTCGGCACCGCGCGTGGGCTGGAGAAAAGAATAGTGCCTGAGAACGGCTTTCAGCTATCGCTGATAAACAGTGCGGGGCTCAAGAATGTCGGCGTGATGGGCAAGATCAAGGGGTTGTCCGTGCTGCCTCGCAGCTTTTTTGAAGCGCGGCGCATCATCCGTCAATTCCGGCCGCATGTGGTCGTAGGTGCGGGCGGTTATGTGTCGGGGCCGGTGCTGCTGATGGCGGCGATCATGGGCGTGCCGACGCTTGTGATGGATTCGAACGCGCTGCCGGGATTTACAAACCGTCAGTTGGCCCGGTTTGTTGAAAAAGCGGCGTTGACGTTTGATGAGGCGGTGCCTTTCTTTGGCAAGAAGGGCGTCGTGACCGGGAATCCTGTTCGGCAGGAGTTTTTTGACATTTCCACGAAGGAACGCAGCGACGAGTTTCATGTGCTGATCTTCGGCGGATCGCAGGGGGCGAGGGCGATCAATAATGCGATGTCCGAGGCGTTGCCGCAGCTCAGCGATCTCGCGGGGCGATTGACGATCACGCATCAGACGGGTGAGCACGATTTTGACGATGTGCTTGCGGCTTACGCCGGATCGGCGTTTGTGAATGCTGACGTGAGGCCGTTCATCTCGGATATCTTTGTCGAATTTGGCAAAGCCGACGTTATCATTTGCCGCGCCGGGGCAACGACCTGTGCCGAGATCGCCGCGGCCGGAAAAGCGGCGATCATGGTGCCCTTTCCCGGAGCCGCCGATGACCATCAGCGCAAGAACGCCGAGGCGCTAGAGGCCGCGGGCGCCGTGCGGATGATTTTGCAAACTGACCTGACGGCCGATTCGCTTTCTGAAGCACTCCGCGAATTGATCGGCTCGCCAGAGCGGATCAGCGAGATGGAACGGGCCGCAAAAAGACTTGGGAGGCCGGATGCGGCCTCTGCGACCGTGGACCTGATAGAGGAATTGAAGAGCAATGTTTAGACAGGTAAAGCGAATCCATTTTATCGGCATCGGCGGCATCGGCATGAGCGGTATCGCCGAGGTGCTCTGCAATCTCGACTTTATCGTGACAGGTTCTGACGTCAGGAAGGGCAAGAATACCGAACGTCTCGAAACGCTCTTCAGCCTCGGGATCGCTGAGGGCCATCGTGCCGAGAATGTCGGCGCGGCCGAGGTCGTCGTCTATTCGTCGGCCGTCAAGGAAGACAATCCTGAGGTTGTGGAGGCGAAAGAACGTGGAATTCCGGTGATACCGAGGGCCGAGATGCTGGCCGAGCTAATGACGCTCAGGCCCTACGCGGTCGCCGTGTCTGGCACGCACGGCAAGACATCGACAACGTCGATGATCGCGACAGTGCTCGGACATGCGGGTATCGATCCGAC
>JAGOWF010000111.1 GCA_018060305.1 Pyrinomonadaceae bacterium | reverse complement strand
TCCTGTAGGATCCTGAGGTGCTTGCTGACATTCGGCTGGGTCGAGGCTACTGCTTGCGTGATCTCAGAGACGCTCGCTTCACCTTTTTCGAGATGCTGCAATATCTGCAGCCGCAGCGATTCTGAAAGCACTTTGAACCGCTGCGCAACAAACCCGACCACCTCGGGCGACATTTCGATATTTTTCTTCATTCTATACTTGACAGTATAACGATATAGTTATATACTCATATCCGAGTTGAGTATATTAGACCAACGGGAGAGAAAGCAAGAGTAATGATAAAACAAGCAACGGTGGACGAGATCAACGAGATGCTGGAGACAGGCGGCGAGTGTCAGGTGATCGACGTGCGGGAGTATTCGGAATTCAACAGCGAACGGATCGCGGATGCACAGTTGATGCCGCTTTCAAATTTTGAGAAGCACGCGGCCGAGATCGACCGTTCAAAGCCGGTCTATCTGATGTGCCGCTCGGGCAACCGTGCGAGGCAGGCGGCTGAGAAGCTGTCGGCAAAGGGCTTCACCGATATCCACGTGATCGAGGGTGGTATGACCGCATGGGCCGGTGCTGACTTGCCGGTCGTAAAGGGCGAAACAAAGATCTGGTCGCTGGAGCGTCAGGTGCGTTTCACGGCCGGTTTATTGGTCGTGACCGGAGTCGTTCTCGGGTTCGTGGTCTCGCCTTATTTGTTTATCCTTAGCGGTTTTGTTGGTGCAGGACTGGTATTTGCCGCCGTGACCGATACATGCGGAATGGCAATGGTCCTGGCAAGAATGCCGTGGAACAAGGCACCTGCGGCATGTGATGCGACCCGGGCGGCGAGAGCGGAGCAGCGATGACCGCGATCTTTGTCATTGGCTTGATCCTCAGTGCGGTGATCGGACTTTCGCTTGGCCTGATCGGCGGCGGCGGTTCGATACTGACGGTTCCGATACTTGTTTATTTCCTCGGCGTCGGGCCGCATGAGGCGGTCGTGATGTCGCTGGCGGTGGTCGGTGCGACAAGTTTGTTCGGATCATACCTGCATTATCGAGCGGAGAATGTTGACCTCAAGGGAGGAATGCTGTTCGGCTCAGCGGGTATCGTCGGAGCCTTTGCCGGCTCACCTCTTACAAAGCTCGTCTCGCCCGAGGTCCTTCTCTTGTCATTCGGGGCCCTGATGCTGGTCGTCGCGGTTTCGATGATCTGGCGAAAGCGTCAGGCGGCCGATGCGCCCGCTCGCGCGCCGCATCCGATCCAGGCTATTCTTGCCGGTTTCGGCGTCGGCATGTTGACGGGATTTCTAGGCGTTGGGGGCGGATTTCTGATCGTTCCGGCACTGGTATTTTTCGGCGGGCTGTCGATAAAGAAGGCGATCGGAACGTCGCTGTTTGTGATCTTTCTAAATTGCATCGCCGGCCTGATCGGCCACCTTGGGCAGGGCGCATTTGACTGGACGCTCACGGCGATGGTCATGGGGTTGGCGGTCGCGGGAGCGATCGTCGGGACGATGCTTTCGCACCGCATCGCGGCACATCGCTTGCAGAGAATGTTCGCGGTTCTCGTATTAGGCGTTGGTGCGTTCCTTGTGGTGAAAAATTACGCGCTCGTCTTTTGATATTGGTAAAATTTTCGCGAATACGGAGAACAGGAAAAATGCAATTCAAGCAATTTTATTTAGGTTGTTTATCTCATGCGTCATACTACCTCGGCTCTGAGGGCGAGGCGGCGGTTATCGACCCGCAGCGGGACGTTGAGCAATATATCGCCGAGGCTGAGGCTCACGGACAGAAGATCAAGTATGTGATCGAGACGCACAGCCACGCGGATTTTGTTAGCGGGCATGTCGAGCTTGCCGGACGGACGGGCGCGGAGATCGTTTACGGGCAGCGTGCAAATACGCAGTTTCCGACGCTTAAGGTCAAGGACGGCGACGAGTTGTCGGTCGGGAAGATCAGGCTGAGATTTCTCGAAACGCCCGGACATACGCCTGAGGGCATTACGATAATTGCCGAATCTGATGAAGGCCCGCTAAAAGTCTTTACCGGCGATACGCTTTTTATCGGCGATGTTGGGCGACCCGATCTGATTGGATCAAAAGGGTTTACCGCCGAGCAGATGGCCGGGATGCTTTACGACTCGCTGCACGAGAAGATACTGCCGCTGCCGGATGAGACCGAGGTCTATCCGGCGCACGGTGCGGGCTCGCTGTGCGGCAAATCGCTGTCGAAGGAGACATGGTCAACCTTGGGTGAACAGCGGAGATCCAATTACGCACTGCAGCCGATGAGCAAGGAGGAGTTCGTAAAGATAGTTGCTGCCGACCAGTCTGAGGTGCCGATGTATTTTCCGCGTTCGGCGGCAAAGAACCTTGAGGGATCAGCATCTCTCGGCGATCTGGCGAGGCCGACTGAGCTCACGACAGAGGACGTGGCGGCATTCGACGGCGTCGTTATTGACGTGAGAAAGAACTCTGAATATGGCGCGGGCCACGTGCCAAATTCGATCAACATCGGCCTCGGCGGGCAATTTGCGTCGTGGGCGGGAACGCTCATCCCAATTGGAACGCCCATCGCCATCGCGGCCGACACGCAGGAACAGATCGATGAGGCTGTAATGCGTCTTGCCCGAGTTGGGCTCGAAACTGTCACCGGCTTTATCTTGATCGGTAATTATGCCGGCGACGTGAAGACCGTCGGGCAGGTGTCGGTCGAGGAGATGGCAAGCTTGACGCAGACGGAGAAATATTTGCAGTTCGTCGATGTTCGTCGCCCGGGCGAGTACGACAGCGGCCATGCGGACCGGACATGGAATGTTCCGCTCGATCGCTTGGCGGATGCGGCTCACAGACTCGATCCGACCACATCGACCTATGTCATTTGTCAGGGCGGTTATCGCTCGAGTCTTGGAACGAGTATTCTGGAAAAAGTTGGATTTCGCCGGGTTTATAATGTCACCGGCGGAACGGCGGCATGGATCGAGGCCGGGCTCGAAACCGAGTCAGCCGCGACCGCGTGTTCGAGCGCAAAGACGGTAGAATAGTCGATAAGTATGAAGAGACGCGATTTTGTAAAGCTGACCGGCGTTGCGGGTGCGGCCCTGTTGGGGGATCGACGAGCGTTCAGCGCTCGCCCGGAGCGGACGGCCAGTGTGCCGGACGTCATTATCAATCTTCGAGCGGTCGTATCTACGATAAGCCTGCTGCCGGGAGCTCCAACACAGGTTTGGAGGTATGAGGGCGAGGTCGTGGAGGGAACACCGCAGAACCTGCAGCCGATCCCGGGTTCTTTCCTCGGGCCGACGATCCGGGTGCATCGCGGCCAGACAATACGGATCAATTTTACGAATAACCTGCCTGAGATGACGCTGATGCACTGGCACGGGCTACATGTGCCGGAGGCGATGGATGCTCATCCGCGGTTCACGGTCGAGCCCGGAGCAAGTTACGTCTATGAGTTTACCGTGATGAACCGGGCCGGAACCTATTGGTATCACCCGCATCCTGACATGCGCACCGCATTTCAGGTCTATTGCGGACTGGCAGGGCTTTTTATTGTCAGTGATGATGAGGAACAGGGGCTCGGGCTGCCGTCGGGTGAGGCCGATGTGCCGATCGTGCTGCAGGACCGAATTTTTGCCCCGGACAACCAGTTTGTCTATTCGTCTATCGGGATGGTCGGATTTCTCGGCGATCGGATGCTGGTGAACGGAAACCTCGCCCGGTCGGTTGACGTGGCGAGCCGAGCGTATCGGCTGCGTTTTCTCAACGGATCGAATTCGCGATTCTACAAACTCGCCTGGAGCGACGGAACGCCGTTGACCGTGATCGCGTCTGACGGCGGCCTGCTCGAAGCGCCGGTTGAGCGGCCATATCTTATGCTTGCGCCGGGCGAACGGTATGAGGTCATCGCTGATTTCCGCAACTCGCCGTTGCGACGGAACCGGCGGCTGGTAAGCCAGGCTTTCTCGCCGATGGGCAACGCAGGCAACGGCGGCGCGGCGCTGCCGAATGGGGCGGCCTTCCCGATCGTGTCGTTTCGTGTCAGGCGTCGCGTCGCTGATAATTTTGTGCTGCCGCCGACTCTGTCAACGATCACCCGATACCGTCTCGAGGACGCCGTAAACGCCGCAAATCCGAGAGCCTTTCCGATCTCATTCCAAATGGGCATGTTTATGCTCAACGGCGGGATGTTTGAGATGAACGGGGTCGCGCCGAATGAGTCCGTAGCGCTCAACACGCTTGAGGCATGGGATATCGCAAATCAGTCGGGGCCGGTGCAGATGGCCCATCCCATGCACATTCATCTCGTGCAGTTCCAGATCATCGAACGTCAGATGAACGCATCGGGGGCAACGAATTACGAAGGCGTTAAATACGGTTTTGTGGACACCGGCTGGAAGGACACATTTATGCTGATGCCGGGCGAGCGCGTTCGCCTGCTGCTCAGATTTGAGGATTTTACGGGCAAGTTTGTCTATCACTGTCATAATCTCGAGCACGAGGATATGGGCATGATGCGCAATTTCCAGGTGAACCCGGCCGCTAGGTGGATAAAATGAAAGCATTGATATCAGTTGGGCTTTTTTTGTTAACGGTCATGTCGGCGTGCCAATCGGCCCCGGGGCCCAAGATAGATTCGACTGCACCGGCGAGACCTGCGGCAATCAGCGAAATGAAACCAACCGAGGCGTTGCCCTTTACAAGTGCGGCCTATTCTCAGTTCATCGACGTCCGAACGCCGGAAGAATATGCGGCTGGCCACGCTGACAGGGCCCGCAACATCCCCCTTGATCAACTGAGTGCGAACCTCGACATGCTTGAAAAGAACGAGCCCGTTTATCTGATCTGCCGGACCGATAATCGTTCTGGTCAGGCGGCTAAGCTGCTCGCGGACGCTGGTTTCAAACAGACGGTTGTCATAATGGGCGGCACCGAGCAGTGGCAGGCGCAAGGGCTGCCGATGGGGAAATAGCTTAAATGTACGACATACTGTGGATCATCGGGCTGGTCGGCTTCTGGCTGCTGCTGCAACTCGTGATCTTGCCAAAGCTCGGCTACCCAACCTGACTTCGCGGTGCATGCGACGTCGGGTCACGACGTAAGGATAAAAACGATAGTGAGTGATCTTGACGATCGGATCGTCCGGGTGGTCAGCACACTGCGCCGGTCGCCGGGTGCGGATAGTGGTCAGGCGTATCTTCATCCGCGCGCGGCTTGAGGCACGCAAAGTCTTTCTCGATCGCGATCTTCAGACCGGCAGCGTGCGGCTCCTCAATGCCTACGTCGTCACTTCCTGTCCATTGATCCGCTGCGGATCGCGGCACGCTGACCGTGATCGTGCCGTCGGCGAATGTTGCCGAGGGCGACATCGCGTCGGCGTCTTTTTTAAGCCGATAGACAAGCCGGCCGCCGGCGAGATCGACAGAGCTTTCGTAATGGCCTGACGACGCGAATTCCTCAACCTCGCTGCGCGTTAGGCGCAGACGCAATGAATTTCCGTTGATCCTGAGCTTCATACCTTAATGATACCCGAATAATGGAATGAGAACATGACTTGGGTCATCTCAGGGATGTTTTGCGGCACACGCGGCATCAATTAGAATCTACTTTTCGGACGGCAGGTCTAACAACATGGCAGAAGCAACGGAGAAAGCAGCAAAGACGCGCATCGAGACCGATTCGATGGGCGAGGTCGCGGTGCCGACATCGGCCTATTGGGGAGCGCAGACACAGCGGTCGCTAAAGCACTTTAACATCGGCTTTGACGTAATGCCCCGCGAGGTCATTCGGGCTCTCGGCATATTAAAAAAGGCCGCCGCTATCGTGAATCACGATCTGGGCAAGCTGGCTGACGACAAGACGGAGTTGATCGAGCAGGCCGCGGACGAGGTGATCGAGGGAAAGCTCGACGCACATTTTCCGCTGCGCGTTTGGCAGACCGGATCGGGCACGCAGACAAACATGAACGCCAACGAGGTTATCTCGAACCGAGCGATAGAGATCGCAGGCGGCGAGATGGGCTCGAAATCGCCTGTTCATCCAAACGACGACGTTAATAAGTCGCAATCGTCAAACGATACCTTCCCGACGGCGATGTATATCGCCGCGGCCGAGCGGACGACGGCGCTGATCTCAGAGGTGCAAAAGGTTGCGGACGCCATACGTGCAAAGGCCGAGGAATACAAGGACGTAGTAAAGATCGGCCGCACGCATTTGCAGGACGCGACGCCCGTAACCGTCGGGCAGGAGTTCGGGGGCTGGGCCTCGCTCGTCGAGCGGGATATCGAACGGCTCAAGATAGTAATGCCCGGCCTGCTTGATCTTGCCATCGGCGGGACGGCCGTCGGCACCGGCCTGAATGCTCATCCTGAGTTTGCCGACAGAGCCGCCGCAAAGATCGCGGAACTTACGGGCTTACCGTTCAAATCTCATCCTGATAAATTCGCCGCCCTTAGTGCCCACGACGAGATCGTGTTTGCTTCAGGCGCGATAAAGACGCTTGCCGCCAGTCTGATGAAGATCGCAAACGACATCCGCTGGCTGGCGTCCGGGCCGCGTTGCGGGATTGGTGAGATATCGCTGCCCGAGAACGAGCCGGGCTCGTCGATCATGCCCGGCAAGGTCAACCCAACGCAGTCGGAAGCGATGACGATGGTCGCGGTTCAGGTGATGGGCAATGACGCGGCGATCGGTTTTGCGGGCTCGCAGGGCAATTTTGAACTCAATGTTTTCAAGCCCGTGATGATCCATAACTATCTGCATTCCGTCCGGCTCATCCACGACGGCTGTCACGGCTTTGTCGATTACTGCATCGCCGGCATCGAACTAGACCGCGAGAACATCGACCACTACCTGCGAAACTCGCTAATGCTCGTCACCGCCCTAAACCAGCACATCGGCTACGACAATGCCGCCAAGATCGCAAAGAATGCCCACAAGAAAGGCATTTCGCTAAAGGAATCGGCGGTGGAATTGGAGCTGTTGTCTGGCGAGGATTTTGACCGGCTGGTCAGGGCTGAGGATATGACGCATCCTTAGTTCAGAGTGCAAGCTTTAGCTTGTTGCTACGTCGGTCAGAGACAAGCTAAAGCTTGCGCTCTGAACGCTTAGCATTTCAGAATGGTCCTCGCGGGCCCGAATAGAAGATAAAGTAGATCACGGTCAGGACGATTAGGATCACCGATGCGACCAGAACGGTGATGGTCACGGCGAGTGATTTGAGGCAGCCGTGTTTTTTCTTTTTCTGATGGCGGACGCGTGTTTTTTCCTTCGGCCGCACGGTTTGGATGGTGTCCTCGGCGGGCTTTTCAGGCGTTTCGGTCGGGAGTTCGTCAAGGCTCGCGTCGGTCGGAATGTCATCGTCAACAGCCGTCGCCTTTTTCGGCGTATGCCCCTCAGACGAGCGAAATACGGGCTCTGGCATCTGCCATTCGCCGTTGCCGACTTCCTTTTTGACCTCGTCGCTCATAGAAGAGTCGCCGAAAGATTAACCGAAACTATTTCTCGATATCAAGTACGTCCGAGCGAGTGATGATGCCGGTGATGCGTTTGAAATCCTCGATCAGCACTGCCGGATGACGCTGGAGTTTTGTCCTGATCTCATTCAGGCTGGTATCGACATCCACCACCGGGAAGCTCTTGTCCATCACGTCGGCGATCTTTGAATCCATCAGCTCGCGATTCGCCAGCAGCTTCGTCAGCAAACCGCTCTCGCGCACGCTGCCGACGGCGGCGTAGCCCTCGATGACCGGAAGCTGCGTGATGCTGTTGGCGTTCATTCTCTCGAGCGCCTCGGCTACGGTCTCGGCCGGCGTTACGAATATCAACTCCTGCGGCGAGGCGCCGTTCTTTGTCTCGGCGAGCAGCCCGGCGGTGATGCGTTGTGGTTCGAGCAGCAGCTTTTCTTTCATCCATTCGTCGGAATGGAACTTGGTCAGGTAATGCTCGCCCGTGTCACAGACGATAAAGACGACAAGGCCGCTTTCGTCGAGGTCTTTTGCGACCTTTATCGCGGCCCAAAAATTTGTGCCCGTCGAGCCGCCGCAAAAGATGCCTTCCCGTCGCCCAAGCAGGCGAGCGTAATCAAACGAATCGCGATCTGTGACGTTAATGACCTCGTCGATCACGCTCATGTCGGCGTTGCCGACCGGCAGCGATTGGCCGATGCCCTCAACGAGATACGGCGTCGATTCGGGGACGCGGCCTGACTCTTTGTAATTCTTGAATATCGAGCCATACGGATCGGCGCCGATGATCTTGATCTTTGGGTTTTGTTCCTTGAGATAGCGGCCGGTGCCGCTTATCGTGCCGCCTGTGCCTATCCCGGAGACAAAATGCGTTATCTTTCCGTCGGTATCATTCCACAACTCAGGCCCCGTCGTGCGGTAGTGGGCCAGTGGGTTGGCAGGATGCTGGTATTGATCGGGATAGAACGAGTTTGGTGTTTGCTTGTGAATACGGGCCGCAGTCTCGTGATAATGGTCGGGCGTGCCGGGCTTGGCGGCCGCAGGGACGACAACGACGTCTGCGCCCATCGCCTTTAGATAGCGCACCTTCTCGACCGAAACCTTGTCGGTGAGCACAAAGATGCACTTGTAACCGCGAACCGC
>JAGOWF010000110.1 GCA_018060305.1 Pyrinomonadaceae bacterium | reverse complement strand
TCTTCCCAAACCTCCCGCTTCTTGTTCGGGTCGCGAAGCAGATACGCCGGATGAAACGTCGGCATCACCTTGACGCCGTTCAGATCGTGAAAATGCCCGCGCAGTTTCGATATCGGCGTTTTTGTCTCAAGCAAGGTCTGCGCCGCGTGAGCGCCGAGAACGACGATCACCTTTGGCCGCACTACCGCTATCTCCCTCAGCAGAAATGGTTTACAAACCACTGCTTCCTCAGGCAGCGGCGTTCGATTCTCCGGCGGCCGACATCGGTTTATGTTGCCGATAAAAACGTCCTGCCGCCTCATCTGCAAGCCTTTCTCGATAATATCGGTCAACAATTGCCCTGCGCGCCCCACAAAAGGCTCGCCCTGCAGATCCTCATCCGCCCCCGGCGCCTCGCCCACGAACATCAGGTCAGCATCAAAATTCCCAACACTGTTAACAACCTGCCGCCGTCCCATCGCGTGCAGCGGACACCGAGAACAGTTCGCCCCGATCTCAGCCCTGATCTGCTCAATGGTCTCGGCCGGCTCCGGCAGCTCTTGCTTCCGGCCTTCCGCCTCTTGTCTCTTATCTCCGGTCTCTCGGCGTTCGTCTTCCCCGCCCGGATTATACTTATCAAAAAAAACGGGAGATTTTCGCGTTGCGAGCGACGGCAGCCCCGCCAACCTCGACCCCACCGTCCGTTCGGGCTTGTCTGAAATTTCAGATCTCAAATTTGAGATTCCAGATTCGGACGGTTTCTCAGATATCAAATTTGAGATTTCGGATCGCCGTTGTGCCTGAGACGCCATCACCGCTTGGGGTTGCGAACCCTCAATTCGCGCGTCCAGCCCCTCAACGCCAAGCTCTTGCATATAAAGCACTTGCTCGCGAATATCGGCGATCAGTTCTGAAATTTCGGTTGAACCTGCCATTAATTCATCTACGCTTGCCAAACATTGCGAAAGTCCGCGCGTGAGCAAGGGCGAAACATTCAACACCGAGTATATCGCCCTCCCTCACGGTCGGGCTTCTGCAACGCCTCGCAAAGTTGCGATCTTGTCCAGTATCTTTTCCGCCAATTCCCTTTTCGTCATCAACCCCAACGCCTGCTCGTCACCGACGGTGATGATCGTCGCAATATTCGTATCGACATTAAATCCCGCGCCTTCCTGTGTGATGTCGTTGGCCACGACCATGTCGAGGCCCTTCTTCGCCATCTTCGAGCGGGCGTAGGCTATAACATCGTTCGTCTCGGCGGCAAAACCGACCACGAGGAGGCCGTCATGACGGTGTTTTGAAACATCCGCCAGGATGTCAGGCGTTTTCTTTAATTCGAGCGTCATCACATCGCGGCCGTCTTTCTTGATCTTGGCATCGGCCGCATTCGCGGGTGCGTAATCCGCCACCGCCGCCGCGCCGACAAAAACGGTCGCATTCGACAATTCGCTCATCACCGCCTCGTGCATCGCTTCGGCCGATACGGCTCGAATGACTTTCATGCCCGCAGGCGGCGCAACCTTCGTCTCACCCGCAACGACGGTCACATCGGCCCCTCTCGCCGCCGCCGCCTCGGCGACTGCAAATCCCATCTTGCCCGACGAATGATTCGAGATAAACCTAACCGGATCGATCGCCTCCCGCGTCCCGCCCACCGTTATCAGCAGCCGTTCGCCGGCTAGGTCCAACGTCCCATGTCCAATGCCCAATGTCCTCGCCCGATCCTGATTTTGGACATTGGCCGTCGGACTTTGGACCAGCTTGAACGCTTGGGCCACGATGTTCTCAACGTCCTCGAGCTTGCCGGTCCCGACCGTCTTACACGCCAATTCGCCCGCGACCGGCTCGACAAAATGCACGCCGTCGGCCTTGAGCTGCGCGACGTTTCGCTGCGTCGCCGGCTGTTCCCACATCGTCGTGTTCATCGCCGGAGCGATCATCACGGGGCAAGTGCACGCGAGATACGTCGAAGACAAAAAATCGTCCGCCACGCCATTGGCGAACTTCCCGATAATGTTCGCCGTCGCCGGCACAATCAGCAGCAGGTCGATCTCTTGCGAAAAATTGATGTGCGCTATCGGGTCGGGATTCCCAGGGTCGTAATCGTCAACGATCACGTGCCGGCCCGTCAACGCCCGAAACGTCAACGGCTGCACAAACTCGGTCGCATGCCGCGTCATCGCCACCGTGACCTCGCACCCGCCTTTCTGCAAGGCGCGCATCACCTCAACTGCCTTATAGGCCGCAATTCCGCCGCTGACACCTAGCCCTATGCGAAATGCCATGAAATTATTTTCCCACGAAATGCCCAAAAATCACTAAAAGCTGCGTTCGAATGCGTTGCCCGCCGTTGCTGTCGAGGTTGCGATTTCGTTATTCTTTCCTCAGCGTCCCGCGCGCTGTTTTCCTCAAACATGAAATTCGCCAAGCTAACCGTCACCTTTTCAACAATTTGCCTTTTCGCCATCGCCGCTCTTGCACAGAATGGCTCGACAATAAACCAGGACCCCGCCGCCGGGGCCGAGGCCGCGTTGCGCTCCATCGCCGCCGACGCGTGGAATACGAAAGCCTACACCGAACTGCGAGTGCTCCTCCTGGGAATGAAACGGACCCGTGATAAGCGCTCCTCCGGGATCGCCGACCCCGCACCGTACTGGGAACGGCTCTTAAAAGCATACCCCAACAACATTTGTGCTCAGTCGCATTACAGATATTGGAAGCCATTCAAGAACGCTGACGCATTCCGCAAACACATCGAACCGATCCTCATGGCCCATCGTGAGCCTCGTGGTAATTCTTGTGCCGCAGACGAGGCCAGAAACATGGCGAAGGCTTTTTCAGACGAGGGAGACTATACATCCGCGAAGCTGTTTTACGAAAAGCAAAAGATCTTTGCCCCGAAAGACGTATTCGTCGATGGTTACATCAAGGAAATGGCCGAAAAGGCACATTCCAAGTTGATGGACGATGCTGTCGAACTGGCGTCAAATCTCAGCGTCGGGACCCGCCGGATAGTGATGGAAAACGGCGATGTGTATGTCGGCGAGGTGAATGACGACAGCAAGCCCGCGGGCAAGGGCAAGCTCGAAATGGCGAGCGGCAGCGTTTACGAGGGCGGGTTCCTCAAGGGCAAGGCAGCGGGGCGGGGCGTGTACAAGTTCTACAACGGCCGCGTTTATGAGGGCGAGATGCTGAACGGCACGATGCACGGCAAGGGCCGGTTCAATATGGTCAACTCGCTCTACACCGGCGATTTCTATCGCGGTCGTATGACGGGAAAAGGGACACTCGTCTGGCTGACGGGCTCAACCAAAGGGGCAGATTACGAGGGCGAATTCGTCGACGGAAAATTCCACGGCTACGGCAGCTATCGCGACGAAAAAGGCCACACGACGAGGGGCATGTTTCAGAACGGCAAACTGGTCAAACAGTGCTGGGACAAATGCTGACGGAGATAGTTTCCACTAAAGGCACGAAAAGGACGAAAGAGATCACTAGAGCACCTTTTTTCATCCGTTTCGTGCCTTCCCGTGGGCAATCTTCTTACATCCCAAACTGCCGCAGATGATGATCGACGTGCTTATACTGCGTCTCGCCCCATTGTTTACCGGTAAGGCGGCCAAAGAACGGATGAACATTACCGTCCAGCCCGCTCTCGCCGCGGCTGTGAAACACGGTCATCAGTTCAGTTAGCCGCTCGCGCGTCGCTTCGAAATCCGGCTCGTCCTTGACAACATAGTCCGGCCCGGTCGGGGCGTTTTTTCTGAACGGCTCTTCGCCGAGGAACTTGTTCTTAAAGATCCAGCTCAGCGCCTTGCCGAGAAATATCTGCTTGATCGGCTGATCGTCGCCAGTCGCCATCTCAAGCACTCGGGCCGTGTGCTCCATCGCCTGCGACGGCGACATCTTGCCCCACTGCCGCGGGCTGTCAGGCACCAAGCGGGCGAGACGTTCTTTCATTTCGTCCAATGCAGCCGTGTCAAAAAGCGTCTTCATATTTTCCTCGCGGGTCTATAACGACGCAATTTTATAACACAACCGCAAAATGCCCTATCAGATCACAGGCGGCATTATGGCCTGGCGAGCTTCAGGTATTCACCGACGAGAATAGCGGCCGGATACATCACCTCCTCCTCGTTCTCAGCGTGGTGGCCAAGCTTTTCAGCAAACTCAGCCGCCTGCTTATTATTCTCTGCCGCCGCAGCCTTTTTCAGCGCATCGAGCGCCTCGACTATGGCCTTATGCTCCCGTCGCATTGTCGGCATCTCCGCCTTGAGTTTATCCGAAAACTCGATCGCTTTTTTGAACTCGGGAGAAATGCGGCCCTCCGCGAGTTCGGCGAGAATGCCCAACTGTGGAAGCGCATATTCTTCCTCCTTCTTAAAATGTTCACTCAGGCGTTCCTCGACCGCCTTGGCCGCATCGCCTGTCTTGCCCCCCGCCTTGATCGCATGCTCAAGCTGCTCGTGCAGCTCTTTGTGCTCCGCAGCGATCGCCTCTGGAATACCGAGCTTCGCTTGCCCTTCGGGTAGCGTCGAATTCGGCCGGGCGTTTGCGTTCTGACCGCGATCCGCCACGGGCGGCTGATTGCCTGCCTGTCCCGCGCATCCCGCGAGGAGCAGTGCCAATACAAATACCAGGAATCGAACCTTGTTAATTACGAACATACTAAATTGCCTCCTCAAATAGCGTAGCGCAATTCGCGTGCCTTTCAGGAAGTAGCCGAGATCATTGGCCTGGAGCCAAAGCCGGCCCGCCGGGGCGCGAACAACGTGGTAAATTTCCACACTTTCGTTAGGCAATTCGGCAATTTGTCGCACTAGCCGTAAACTGGAAACTACGATTGACGAGTTTGAAAGTGCCAGACATCAAATCATCTGAATCGATCTACAACGGCCGCGTGTTTGACGTTCGGCTCGATCGCGTCGTTGAAGACGGCGTCGAATACCAACGCGAGGTCGTCGTCCACCGAGGCAGCGCCGTGATCGTGCCGTTATTCGATGACGGCACCGTCGCGCTCGTCCGGCAATACCGCCATCCTGCCGATGATTATCTGTTAGAAGTGCCCGCCGGCTCGCTCGAAGCAGGCGAAGACCCGCTCACCGCCGCCCGCCGCGAGCTTGAAGAAGAGATCGGCGTCACCGCGGCTAATTTAGAAAAGATCGCCGAATTCTACGTCTCACCCGGCTTCCTGACCGAGAAGATGCACATCTTCCTCGCCACCTCTCTAACACCTACCACCCAAAACCTCGAACCTGATGAATTGATCCAGATCGAACGAATTCCCCTAACCCAAGCCGCCCACCTGGCCCGCACCGGCCAGATCCAAGACGCCAAAACCATCGTCGGCTTGCTCACCGCTGAGACGATGTGTCCCCTAGCCCGCACGTAAGGGAGGGCTCCATCGCCGGTTTGCATCAACAATCGGAATCCGCGACGCGCGTCGGAACGCGGGCACCCCTGCCCGCCCGCCGGAACGCGGGCACCTTGCCCGCGCGTGTCTCCTGCCGTTGCTTTATTGCCGTTGCTTTATTGCCGTTGCCTTATTGCCGTTGCCTTATTGCCGTTGCCTTATTGCCGTTGGCATTATCATTGCCGTTGCCTTCAGGCAACGGCCTTCTGGCCACAATCAACTCGGGCTTTAGCCCAACCCGGTCTTTGGGCTAAAGCCCGACAGTTATTTGAACCGTTAACCGTTGGCTAAAGCCAACGGCAATTGTGAGTTGCCTTGTTTGTGTCCCCACTCAATTCAGAACCGGGAGCAGTAGCGACCGGATTCTTCAAACGCTAATCAGCTAGGCCTGAAAGAATCCGGTCGCTACCGCCGCTGCATTATTGCCGTTGCCTTCAGGCAACGGTTGGCCGGGACAATGGAATCGGGCTTTAGCCCAACCCGACGGTTGGGCTAAAGCCCGACAGTTGTTTGAACCGTTAACCGTTGGCTAAACCCAACGGCAATACATTTGCCAGAATTCGCGCTCGCGCTCCGACACCGCCTGGTTTGCGGACCGCGTAGCGGGCCGATGATTGTAGCCGTGGGTTTCTGGCCTCAAGGATCGGCCAGTGCTAAAGTCCGTCAACCCATAGGTTTAGGTTCTAGGTATTAGGTTTTTAGTTTTTGGTTTTTGGTCTTTGGACTTTGGTCTTTGGACTTTGGTCTTTGGACTTTGGACTTTGGGCTTTGGGCTTTGGTCTTAGGTCTTAGGTTTTTGGTTTTAGGTCTTTGGTTTTAGGTCTTTGCTTGGTCCAGGGCCTAGCACCTAACACCTAAGACCTAACACCTAAGACCTAAGCCCTAAGCCCATTCCGATCGTTCGTTTCATATATAACACGTCCATTCACCTTTGTCAAGCGGGGGTTCCGTCGGCTCTTCACTTGTCACTCGTTACTTGTCACTTGTCACTCGTTTACGATGCCGGGCCTGCCCGCTCTGCAAGCAATATCGGCGCGTCCCTGAAAACGGTCCGTTTTGCATGCGCGTGGGTCATACCAAATCATGATTGGTCATACGAGGGACGCGCGCGCGCCACGCTTGATCGACCGCTCAGCGGCCTCGACCCCGACATTTTTCTTTGCGGCTTGGCGGCTTTGCGGCTTGGGAGGAGGGATTTCCCGCAAAGCCGCCAAGGAGCAAAGCGGAGAAACGGCCAAATAAGCCGCGCCCTGAGCTTTTCCCGACTTGACCGACACACTTTGTTTCGATATCCTGTCAGTTCGCATTTTTGCACCATTTCGCATCAGTGTGTTTTGAGTTATGAGTACTTATTTTCCGAGCGGCAAGGATCTGGCGAATGGCCGTAAGTGGTTCGTTGTTGATGCGAGCGGCAAGACCGTCGGCCGGCTGGCCACCGAGGTCGCACGAATCCTGTCAGGAAAGAACAATCCTGACTGGACTCCGTTCCTCGATATGGGCGACCACTGCGTCGTCATAAATGCCCGCCACGCAAAGTTTACGGGCTCCAAGAACGACCAGAAGCTCTATCGCCGCCACACGCTGTATCCCGGCGGTTTGCGTGAGACCTCGGTCAAGGAAATGTTCGAGAAAAAACCCGAAAAGGTCATCGAGCTCGCCGTCAAAGGCATGCTGCCCAAGACCAAACTCGGCAAGGCAATGGCAAAGAAATTAAAGGTTTACGCCGACGCCGAACACCGCCACACCGCACAGAAACCGGAGGCGATCGAGATCTAGCTGTCGGCTCTCAGCGATCAGCTTTCAGCATGCTGACCACTGACTACTGACCACTGACTACTGTTTATGGCTGATATTCAATACTACGGCACCGGCCGCAGAAAGACCTCGACGGCACGCGTTTATCTACGTCCGGGCTCTGGCACGATCACGGTCAACAAGCGTGAATTCAACGCGTATTTCCCCAATGAAGCGCTGCAGATGATCATCCGCCAGCCGCTGCACTTGACGGAGACGACCGAGAAATTTGACATCCTCGTAAACGTTGACGGCGGCGGTTCCGCCGGCCAGGCCGGCGCCGTTCGCCACGGCATCACGCGCGCGCTCATCGAATTCAATGGCGACCTGCGTCCGACCCTGAAAAAAGCGGGCCTCGTGACACGCGACCCGCGGCAAAAAGAACGTAAGAAATACGGGCAAAAAGGCGCCCGTGCGAGATTCCAGTTCTCGAAACGTTAAGAAATACGGTTTTTGGTCTTCGGTTTCGGTCTTCGCAAAGACCTTAAGACCGAAGGCGTAAGACCTAAAAACCATTGACGGAATACTTTGGTTCAATTGTTATTCCGTTGAGTACATAAACCAAGGAGATAGATAGTTTTGGCAACAGTTACGATGAAAGAACTCCTCGAGGCAGGAGTTCACTTTGGTCACCAGGTCCGCCGTTGGAACCCGAAGATGAAGGAATACATCTTCGGCGCTCGCAACGGCATTTATATTATCGACCTTCAAAAGACCCAAAAGATGTTCCGCGACTCGCTCGCATGGGTGCAGGAGGCGCTCACGGAACGACCGAATCAGAAGGTGCTATTCGTAGGCACCAAGCGGCAGGCTCAGGACGCCATTAAGGAAGAAGCCGAACGCTGCGGGATGTTCTATGTGAACAACCGCTGGCTCGGAGGCCTTCTAACCAATTACGAAACGGTCAAGAAATCGATCAACCGACTCAAAGACATCGAATCGATGCGCGAGGATGGCCGAATGGAGATGCTAACCAAGAAGGAGCGCCTCCAACTCGATCGTGAGCACGAAAAGCTCATGAAGAACCTTGCCGGCATCAAGGACATGGGCGGTCGTCCTGATCTGATGTTCGTAATTGATGTAAGAAAGGAAGATATCGCCATCAAAGAGGCCAACAAGCTCGACATCCC
Organism: Pyrinomonadaceae bacterium; assembly: GCA_018060305.1. Classification (GTDB taxonomy): domain Bacteria; phylum Acidobacteriota; class Blastocatellia; order Pyrinomonadales; family Pyrinomonadaceae; genus OLB17. Next base: position 302 of record JAGOWF010000110.1, on the reverse strand, counting down.
GATCGTCGCAGTCGTTGATACGAACTGCTCGCCCGAGGGCATCGATCATGTCATCCCGGGCAATGACGACGCCTTGCGTGCGATCCGTTTGTTCGCATCACGCATCGCCGACGCGATCATCGAGGGACGCCAGATCGGGACGGAGGGCCGAGTTGCCGAGGCGGATGCCGCCGGCGACGAGGCGATATCGGCGGAAACCGATGCCGAGATCGGGTCGCTGACGTCTATACCAAAGGAATACCTTAGCGAAGACGAGCGGGCCGAAATGGAATCTGAGGACCTGCCTGAAGAAGAAGAGGACG
>JAGOWF010000318.1 GCA_018060305.1 Pyrinomonadaceae bacterium | reverse complement strand
TCGCAGCCGCGTAAACAAAGGGCTTAAAGACCGAGCCCGGCTGCCGCATGGCGTCAGTCGCGCGATTGAACTGGTTCGCCATGTAATCGCGCCCGCCGACCATCGCAACGATCTCGCCGGTCTTTGGACGGATCGCAACGAGCGCGGCGTTGAGGCTTCCCTTCTCTTTCTTAGGGAAGTGTCGATCGAGCTTGTCGAGCCGCTGGGCGACCTTCTCGTAAGCCACGCGCTGTAGGTCAGGGTCGATCGACGTGTAAACGCGCAGATGCTGCAGGGCCTCGGGATCGGCAACGATCTTTGGCAATTCCTCGATGGCAAATTGCGAGAAATACGGCATTCCCTGCAGGTCGCGAGTGTTCGAGACTTGCTTTAGCTCAATCGCGATATCTCGGGCCGACGCGAATTGTGCGTCAGTGATCTCGCCTGCCTCACGCATCGAGTCGAGCACCTGATTGCGGCGTTCCTTGACCTTATCGGGATGTTTGTACGGATTGTATCGGTTCGGGCTTCGGATGATGCCGGCGAGGAAGGCGGCCTCGGGCAGCGTCAATTGCGACACGTCCTTGCCAAAATAGGCATTCGACGCCTCGCCGACGCCGTAAACGGAGACGCCCGATTGCTGCCCGAGATAGATCTGGTTGGCGTAGAGCGTAAAGATCTCCTTTTTCTCAAGGCGCGTCTCGAGGATCAGCGACATATAGGCCTCAGGGATCTTGCGTTCCCAGCCCTTTTCGCCGACGAGGATCAGATTTTTGATAAGTTGCTGCGTGATCGACGAGCCGCCCTGATTGGCGATGGGCGAGTTATCCTCGCCCTCGTAGCGTCGCCACAACGCACGAGCGATGCCGCGAAAATTGATGCCGTAATGCTCAAAAAAGGCGCGGTCCTCGGTCACGGTAATGGCCTTTACGAGGTGCGGCGGCAGATCGTTGAACGTCACCGTCTTTCGTCGGCCGTCACCCTCGGCGGCGATAGAACTGAGTATTTTGGGTTCGAGTTTCGCTTCGGTGAGTTCAGTGTTGGTATCGCGGTCACCGATTGCCGCGACCGATTTGCCGTCCTTGCTGAATTTGACGGACAGTGCGTGAAACGCCCTTTGCCCGTCGATCATGCCGGTGTTGCCGGGCTCGATGCCGAGCACGTCGCCGTCAACCGCGTAGCGGCTCCGCGACGGATCGGCCTGATTGTTTCGCTCTATGTAGCCGGCGGACTTGAGATAGTCGATCAGGGCGGTTGCGGATGTGTTTTCGCCGACCTTGAGCGTCTTTGGGGCCGAATAGATACCGGCGGACGCCGTAAAAACGTCGCCGCTTAACAGTTTGCGGTCGATGCGGTCTGAGAACTCGAACCAGTAGTATGTCAGGGTCAGGAATACGCCCAGCAGGAGGAATAGCACGATCGAGATCGTCCAGCCGTTAAAGATGACGCGAAAGAGACGCTTCCACCGCGGCGGAGGCGGAGCCTGATACGACGCAGGCCGACGCGCCTTGACCCAGCCCTTGGGCGGCATCTTTGAACGCGTGCTTTTTGGCGGTAGATTGTCCTGCATCGCAAGGTTGGAAATACGCGAGGCGAAGTGAGATTATCGACTTCGGGCGAGCCTCGATTAGTTTATTGTTTTCGAGCGTTTATGGCAACGAATATCCTTATTACAGGCGGCAGCGGCTATCTCGGCACGCATTTGACGCGGTATTTCTCGGCCGACGACCTGTCGCGCCGCTCGGGCGGCGATATCCTCGACCCGGAGCAGTGTGCCCGCGTCGCTGAATACGATGTCGTCATACACCTCGCCGCCCTGCTCGATAAATCACGTGACGCCGAGGCCGACATATTCGAAACGAATATCGAGGGCACGATCAACGTGCTTCAAAACGTCAAGAAAGGCGCGGCTTTCATTTTTGCTTCGACAAAGGACGTTTACGGCCGATTTGCTGATAACTATGCCGAGGTCACGGAGGAATGCCCGATCTACTATTGCGGCCAGTCGCCGCTCGAGTGGTCAAAGCTGATCGCCGAAAGGTATGTGGAATACTACGCCCACACGCGGGGCTTTCGATCGTGTATCTTTCGCCTTTCCACAGTTTACGCGCCGCCGAGCGCCGGAAATGTGGCGAATTTCGTTGGTCATTTTGCTGATGCCATCAATCGCGGCGAAACGCTGCGGCTGCCCGGCCGAGGCCGTGCCATTCGGGATATTCTGCACGTCGATGATCTTGCCGCAGCCTGCAAGGCATTCTCGGATTCCGTGATCAGCCACGGCCTTTATAATCTTGGCGGCGGCACGGCAAACGCATTCGTGCTTCGCGATCTGGTCACCGAGATCGAACGCATATCGGGCCTGCAGGCAAACATCGACGCGCAAAACCCTCTGCCCGACCCTGTCCCGTGGCGATACATCACCGACTTGAGCCGCGTAACGCAGGAACTCGGCTGGAAGCCCGAGGTAGCCCTCGATGACGGCCTGAGGAGTCTTTTCTAACGCACCGTGAAGATAATTGTCCGCAGCACAAATTGGATAGGCGACGCCGTTATGTCGGTGCCGGCGCTGCGCGAGCTGCGGCGGATATTTCCGGATGCCGGGATCACGCTGCACACGCGGACATGGGCGGATGGCCTGTTTCA
>JAGOWF010000109.1 GCA_018060305.1 Pyrinomonadaceae bacterium | reverse complement strand
CGAGGCCAAAATGTTCGTAGGCAAGACGTGTCGCCATCCTTCCGCGCGGTGTCCGGTTAAGAAATCCGATCTGCAGCAGGTAGGGCTCGATGATCTCTTCGATCGAATCTTTTTCTTCATGGATCGACGCTGACAATGTGCCGAGGCCTACCGGGCCGCCATCGAATTTCTCGATGATCGTCTTGAGCAGCTTGGCGTCCATCTCGTCGAGTCCGTATGAATCGACCTCCATTTTGTTGAGGGCATCGGCGGCGACTTGCTCAGTGATACGGCCGTCGTGATCGACCTCGGCAAAATCGCGAACGCGCCGCAGCAGCCTGTTGACGATACGCGGCGTGCCGCGGCCTCGCCGTGCGATCTCATGCGAACCGCGCTCCTCGATCTCGACATCGAGTATGCCCGCCGAGCGGTTGCAGATCGTTTGCAGATCATCGACGTCATAAAAATCGAGATGAAAGATGATGCCAAACCGTCCACGCAGCGGTGCGGTTATCAATCCCGGCCGTGTCGTAGCACCCACGAGCGTAAACTTTGGCAGCTCCAGCGTCACAGGCCTCGCCGCCGGCCCTTGTCCGATCATTATCGGCAAGACGTAATCCTCCATTGCGGGATACAGTATCTCTTCGATCGCGGGATTCAGCCGATGGATCTCGTCGATAAACAGGACGTCGCCTTCTTCAAGATTGCTGAGGATCGCCGCCAGATCGCCGGCTTTTTCGATGATTGGGCCGGCGGTCGATTTGAGGTTCGTGCCCATTTCGTTGGCGACGATATTCGACAGCGTCGTCTTGCCGACGCCCGGCGGCCCTGTGAGCAAAATGTGATCAAGCGCCTCGCGCCGCTTGAGCGCGGCCTTCATAAAGACGCGCAGATTTTCTTTGACCTTCGTCTGGCCTATGTATTCCTCAAGCCGAGCCGGCCGGAGCGTGGCCTCGAATTTCGTCTCTTCCGGCGAAAGGTCCTCGTTCCTGATATTGATCGCAGCCGCCTTCGTCATAAATAAATTCTACGTCAGATTCGAACAGGATATACAGTATAGGCAGGATAATGCAGGTATCGATTAAACGAGCTTATCCTGCATATCCTGTCCAACCTGTTTGAAACTACCCTTCAAAACAGAAGCCCCTTATTGTATAGGGCCAAAATATCCATCGAGAACGCCACCGTGCAGTGCAGCACGAGCCCTAGCCAGATCGTGCCGTTGCGATATGAGATCCAGCCGAGAAAAACGCCAGCGATGACGGCCGCGAACGTCTCGGCCATCGGCTTTTGAAAATGGATCATCGTGTAAGGCACCGTCATCGCAAATATGGAATAGAGCCCGAGCGACGGCTTTAGGCTGTGCACGATGAACCCGCGAAAAAAGAATTCGAGCCCAAAGAACTGGAGAAAATAGACAAGCTCCCAGATAAGGAGCGTCGTCGATAGATATGGCGCGCCGTTGTAAACCTGCAGGAACGGATACTTGGCCGAAAATCCGCCCGTGAGCGACATCAGATACGTGATCGGCAGCATTACGGCGATGCAGAGGGCGAGTAACTTCAGGAAGCCAGGCTCGATCCGATGGGCGAGACCGATCTCACTAAGCGGACGTTTTTGGAAAAACCTGACCGCAATAGCCGGGATCACGAAATAGAAGAACATCGAGACCGCGACCCACCAAATAAGGGCGTAGAGATTATCGTTAGTGGCATTTACCGCTTCATCGCCTATGTGCGAGATCGGCGTCGCGGCTAGCAGCTTTTGCAGATACCAGGGATTTTTGAGATATGCGATGCACGTCAGGCCGACGGCGGCATAGACAAAAGCAAAGACCGCGCGGCGGTCGAGTTGTGAGATGTCGCTTCGGATATGGCGGAGGATATCGAGCATCTATAGAAGGGAAACGGTTCTTTGCGGCTTGCCGCTCTATTTGCGGAAAAGCTTGCTTTTCCGATTGCTGCTCTGATGATCTGCGGCTTGCCGCCGCCCCACCGTTGAGCAGCGGCAAGCCGCAAGAAATTTAGGCAAGATTACGGAAAAGCAAGCTTTTCCGCAAATAGAGCGGCAAGCCGCCGTTAAACTTGCCGCTAATTGCAAAGTGCGGGCTATTTCGCCAGGATCTGCAAACTCCGCCGAAGCAGCTTCTGCACACTGATCTCAGTGCCTTCCTTTGCGGCCTGATTGAGGGCCTTCTCGCCGGAACTTCGCTGATATCCGAGATTCACGAGGGCTGACAGCGCGTCGTCGAATATCGCATCCTTCGGCAACGTCGGCCTGGCGGCATCGACCGACGAGTGTGCCTCGCCCGACAGTTCGCCGACCTTGTCTCGAAGCTCGATCACCAGTCGCTCAGCGGTCTTGCGACCGACGCCCGGAATGCCTGTCAGCCTAGCCAGATCGTCCGTGCGTATGGCCATCACAATGTCGTCGGCACTCATGCCCGAGAGCATCGCGATGCCGAGCTTTGCACCGACTCCTTGGACCGAGATCAGCCGCAGAAACAGATCGCGTTCACGCAAGGTCTTAAAGCCATACAGTTGGATCGCGTCTTCGCGGACATGTGTGTAGATACGCAAGGATATATCCGAACTCGCCTCACCGAGTTCGTAAAATGTCGATAGCGGTATCGATACCTCGTATCCGACACCGCCGACATCGACGATCACCGTGCCGGGCTGTTTCTCGAGTAGTTTTCCTGAGAGATAGGCGATCATTGAGAGTGGATTGTAGAGCAATTAGGGCGCAAGGGCAACGAATCCGAAACAGTCGGCAACAAATCAGAGCAGTTTGGCGCTTTATCCCGAATGGGCGTAAGATGAAGATTACGACGACGTGAATCCAATATTTCACAGCCGACGTATTTAAGAGACAAGAGGTTTTCAGATCATGCGTAGTACAGGTTGGATAAAGAGGTTGATCCCATTCGCGGCGACCTTTGCGGTAGGCGTTTTTATCGCCAGCTTTTTTGTTGATATCGGCGCGTCGGGCGACCACTGCCGCCGTGGAAAAAAGCGCCATGAGATGCAGCGTCTGCGGGTCGAGATCGATGAGTTGCGCAATGAGAATCTCCGGCTGCGTAATCAGTTGGATAATGATGGTTCGCCTGTGATCCGCGGAATGCACTTGGGTCATGAATTTGAAGTGCCGCCACCGCCGGTAGCTCCCAACGCAGCAGAATAGCTATATTTCTTGACGATCGGGCCACAGATTAACGCCGCCGCGAGGTATGTGTTAATCTGTGGTTTCCTGTTTTTATGGACGAATCCTCGGCGCGAAAACTTATCGTGCGTGTCGGCGAGCTGATGTATGAACGCAGCTATGTCGTCTCGTCTGACGGCAACGTCTCGATACGGCTGGGCGAGAACCTTGTGCTCGCCACGCCGACGATGACGTGCAAGGGCCGCATGACCGAGGATTGCCTCGCCCTCACCGACATGGACGGCAAGCCGCTGTCTGACAAGCGCGCGTCGAGCGAGCTCGCGATGCACTTGCTGATCTACAAGATGCGTCCCGACATCAAGGCCGTCTGCCACGCGCATCCGCCGCACGGAACGGCATTCGCGGTCGCCGGCCTCGCCATCGACAAACCGATATTGAGCGAAGTGGTGCTAACGCTCGGCTGCGTTCCATTGACCGATTACGGCACGCCATCCACCAGCGAATTGACCGAGGCGATGAAGCCGTTCGTCGCCCATCACAACGCTCTGCTCATGGCCAATCACGGCGCAGTCGCCTATGGCGAGGACCTGTGGCAAGCGTGGGACCGACTTGAAACCCTCGAGCACACCGCAAAGATCGCCATCCTCGCAAAGGCCCTCGGTGGCGCCAACGACCTGCCCACCGAGGCCATCGCAAAACTCGTCGAGATTCGCGAGAAGGCAGGATATCTAAAGGAAAACGCCCGCTGCCAGGCCTGCGGCTATCTGCACGACGCCAACATCGCCTGCGACCTAGACGTCAGCTATCCGTCGCCGGGTAAAACCAACGGCCGGAAGATCTCGTTCACGCGCGAAGAATTAATAGAGCTTTTGAGCCAGGCAGCAAAATTGGGGTAAACTAGCAGGGCTTTTCAAGTCAGATCTGATCCAGGAGCAAAACTAAATGCAAGAAGCATTAGGAATGGTCGAAACAAAAGGACTCGTTGCGACGATCGAGGCGGCCGACGCCATGGTCAAGGCCGCGAATGTTCAACTCGTCTCGTATGAAAAGATCGGCGCGGGCTTTGTCACGGCGATAGTCCGCGGAGATGTCGCTGCCGTCAAGGCCGCAACCGACGCCGGGGCCGCCGCCGCACGACGCGTCGGCGAACTCGTCAGCGTCCACGTCATACCGCGTCCGCATGCAAGCGTGGATGAGACGCTGCCGGTCGTTAGGAAATAGCGATCAGCTCTCAGCATTCAGCGATCAGTAACTGATCCGGAACTGACTGCTGACGGCTGACCGCTGACAGCTCACATGATCATCGCACGCATTTTGGGCACCGTCGTGTCCACTCAAAAGGACGAACGGCTGCAAGGCAAAAAGCTGCTCATCGTCAAGCCCATCAATCTCGACGGCTCTGACCAGAGCGGCTATATTGTTGCCGTCGATACCGTCGGTGCCGGCTATCACGAGAAAGTAATCGTCGTGGGCGGCTCAAGCGCACGCATGGCGGAGGGTAACAAAGATTGCCCGGTGGACAGCGCGATCATCGGTGTCATCGACACCTTTGATTTTATTTGAATGAATGCAGATCGCACGCGTCATCGGCAATGTCGTCTCGACCGTCAAAAACGTCTCGCTCGAGGGCCGCAAGTTCCTCATCGTCCAGACCCTTGACGCAGATCTAAAGGTGAAAGGCTCGCCGATGGTCGCACTCGACGCGGTCGGTGCCGGCGTCGGTGAGCTTGTTTTTTGGTGCCGAGGCAAAGAGGCGTCGTTCCCATTCAAACGCGACGAGACCCCGACCGACTGCACTATCGTCGGGATCATCGATTCCGACGCCCATGTATTTAATGGTGGATGATGAATGGTGAGTGGTGAATGCAAGATTCTTCACTCATCATCCATCGTTCACCATTCACCACTATGCTGCTAGCCAGAGTCATCGGCAACGTCGTCGCCACCCATAAGAACCAACGCTACGAGGGCACCCGAGCTATGCTCTGTCGCCAGATCACGCCCGAGGGCAAAGATATGGATTACACCTGTATCGCCCTGGATTCAGTAGATTCCGGTGAAGGCGACATAGTCATCATCGCCCAGGAAGGCTGGTCCGCCTCAACCGCCGCCACCGGCCGTGCCGGAGCAGCCATAGATTCCGCTATCGTCGGCGTAGTTGACCGTATTGACCTGTCGTCGTAGAGGCGAATCCGGGCACACATTGCCGTTGCCTTTCTCCGGTTGCCTATATTGCCGTTGCCTTCAGGCAAGGGGGAAAGGCCATCTCATTCCCCCGGGCTTTAGCCCAACTCGCCCAACTTGGGCTAAAGCCCACAAGGATCGATGGAACCGGACCGTTGCCTAAAGGCAACGGCAATAAGGGAACTTTCATTCGATCAATCACGCGACCCACCATAAAAAAAGGCCCCGCATACCCGCGTGATCAAATGATACAACCGGCCTCAACCTCGACCCGCACCCTTCTCGCCATGATGCTGGAAAAATCAGCGCGACAGATGACGAGCGCAAGCCCTGGGTTTCACCCACTGGTTTCGATTAGGGTATTCTGTCAGTACTCGTTCTGGAAACCATGAAAAGTGGACACAAACAGGATAATCAGGCCGATCTTGCCGCGCTCTTTGCGGCCATCGAAAAGATCAATCATCGCCTCGATAAGCTCGAAGCCGGCAAATCAGCTATTATCTCAGAATCCGCCAGTCACCCCAGTCTCGACAAACTCAACATCGCCGAGGCTATCGCCGACAGCATCTTTTCGCATTACAAAAAGGAAAAGGCTTGCCAGTTTGAGCCTGACAAGCCTTGTGATCATTGTTCGATGTGTAATTCGCGTGGGTTTTAGCTACGGTTTGTTTGCCGGAGCCGGTGCGGCCGGGGCCGCAGGCTGCGTCTTACGAAGCGAGTTTGCGTCACCGACCGATGGGACGGTCTTGGCGGCTTCATCAGCCTTGAAGAACGGCTCCTCCTTAAATCCCAGCAATCCGGCTGTCAACACCGCGGGAAATGAATTTCGTGTCGTATTGTATTTTGTCACGATGTCATTAAAGTCGAGACGCGCTGTGTTGATGCGGTTCTCGGTTCCTGACAGTTCGTCCTGGACCTTCATAAAAGCCTCGCTGGATCGCAATTGAGGATACTGCTCATTAAGGCTCAGAAGCCGCCCGATAGTCCCGCCGAAACTGTTATTCGCGTCAATAACAGCCTGCTTTTGCTCGGGTGATTTGTCGCCGTCGGCACCGGTACCGGCGGCGTTCGACGCATTGAGAAGACGCGAACGCGCGTCAGCGATCTGGCCGAAAACTTCCTGCTCCTGAATGCCGGTCATCTTTGCGGTCTCGACCAGATTTGGGATCAGGTCGGCCCGCCGCTGCATCGCCGATTCGACATTTGCCCACTTGCCCTTGACCTGCTGCTGCTGGGCTGTCAATTCGTTGTAGCTGCAGCCCGACAGGCCGAATGCGGCCAGCACGACGATCGATAACAGAATTGCTCTTTTCATAGTTCTCCTTATTTTCCGGCCATATCGGCCGCGTCGATCACCCGCTCGATCTGTTCCATATACTCGCCAAACAGTTGATTGGCAGTCACGTCATCGAGCTTTCCGGTGAAGTTATTCTCACGGATATTGAATATTTTTTCAAACGGCCTCCCGTCAATGCCGAGGTGCTCGGCGGTCAGGGCGACGATCTCGTGCTTGGTCGCGGGCGGCTCGATACCGCGAAGTATCAGCATGGCCCCGAACAGCACAGCAAAGCTCGCCAGACTCTCAGCCATCAGTGCCTTTAGCCCATCGACCGACGCAGAGGCCGGGATGTATTGTCGCCTGAGTTGTAAGAGCTTGCTTCGCAGTTCAAACTCCGCCTGATGGCGCAAGAATTTGTCGGATATCTCGAGCCCTGCTAACACGTCCTTCCCAAACAGCACCTTGCGAGCGACGGTCATTTGATGAAACTCGATCGGGAATACGTCCGCCGCATTCTGGAGCTCCGACACCGTAAAATACACCGGCACGGGATTGCCGAGCCGGGCCCATTCGCGAACGCACGCATGCGACTTTCTAAGATCCTCGGGGCCGATCTTCTCGAGTGCAACGAGAATATTATAGTCCGACCGGTTCGGGACAAAATCGCCCGCCGCGGCCGAGCCGTAGAGGATCACCGCCGCCAGATTGCTACCGTGTGTCGATCTGAGATCGTCAATGAATGCTTCAAAGTAATGTCTCATGCGCTACCAATCGCCTCCTGCACCGCCGCCGCCGAAGTCGCCGCCGCCGCCAAATCCGCCCCAGCCGCCGCCCGACGAACCGCCCCAATCGCTCGATGACGAGCTGCTCGAACTGCCGCCGCCGCCGCTCAGAATGCCGCCGATTATCCACGGCAACGCGTCGCTCACGCCGCTTCCGCCGCTTCCGCCGCCCGATGAGCCAAATCCGCCACCCCAGCGGTCATTGTCCTTCTTCGACTTACCGCCGCCGCGACCCGAACGACTAAATATGATGATCAGGATCACGACGATGATAACCGCGCAGCAGAAAAGGCCCACGAGTCCGCCGCTCAGCCCTGAACTGTCCGGCGTTGCCTTAGGCTGCTGCGGTTGGTTGGCCGGTGGGTTGCCCTTGTTCTCGATCGTTGTGAGATAGGCATTTATCGTGTCCTCGATGCCTTTGGCATAGTTGCCCTTTTTGAATTCGGGCACGAGGAATTGCCGCTGCAGGCTGCCGACAACGCCATCCGGCAACTCATCTTCGAGGTCCTTGCTTACTTGAGTGAAGTATTTTCGGTCGTCGATCGCGACAAAGAGCAAAGCGCTCGGATTATCGTCCTGTTTCGACCCGATGCCCCAGCCGCGTGCCACGGCAAGTGAATAGTCAAATATAGCCCGTTCGCCGGTCGTCTTGACGACGGCCACAGCGATCTCGACGGACGGATTTGTCTTATTGCGAAAGTCCGTTAATCGCAATTCAAGCCGTTGTTTCGTTCCGCCATCGATAACGCCGGCGTAATCGTTTACAAATCCGGTCGGCGACGGCAGCGGTGATGCATTCTGCGACCATGGCCGCGATTCCTGCGCAAACGCACTGAAGGCCGCAACAATGAACATTGCCGCCACGGCCAAACATATGAATTTCTGCGGCGATCGGCCAGTCATCAGATCAATTCTGTCACTACTGATATACGTCTTTTTGAACACTATGTTCGCAACCAGTCAGGCCTGTTTGACTTCGATTATCTCCGCCCGAAAAACGCGAATAGCCTCTCGAACGGCCGGGTGTGCCCGTGCATATTCGAGCAACTCCTCCTCGGTTGGCTCAGCCGACAGGATGGGAAGCTCGACCGGTTCTTGAAAGGCCGGCCTTGGTTCGTACGCCGGTGCAAATGCTCTTCCCGACGATGCGGCGACCGACGGCGGCGGCCTATCCTCGATCACAGCCGCGCCAAGCCAATCTTGAACGATCATCGTCGCATTCGTGATAGGCGACAGATCGTCACCGCTCCATTCGAGCTGTAGTTCGTAACCGCTGTCGAGGCGTTTATCGT
>JAGOWF010000108.1 GCA_018060305.1 Pyrinomonadaceae bacterium | reverse complement strand
GGTTTTCGTCTTGCGTTTGGGTATGAAAAGGACTATGTTTTAATCACAATTTATCCGAAAAGCCAGACGAAAATCCAAAATTTCGAGTTTTTGACACGGCCATGCTGTGACAGAAGGCAGTAGATAGTTTTTTTTGAAATTCAAGACTACAAGGAAAGAGGTCAAACAAATGACATTACGTAAGTTTATGAAGTTTATCTCGGTCTTGGCGATATGCGCGGCGTTCGCCGCCGCCGCTTTTGCTCAGGCTGGGACCGGCACCATCACAGGTGTCGTTACTGACGCAAACGGCGCGGTGATCCCGAATGCGACAGTCAAGGCCACTAGCAAGGCTCGTGGCAACGAGGTCACGGTGACCGCAAGCAGCGAGGGCATTTATCGCTTTGTCGCGCTGGAGCCCGGCGAGTATACCGTTGTGGCATCAGGCGGGAGCTTTGCTGCCCAAACCAAGACGGTCGAGGTCCAGGTCGGACGCGCGACGGACGCAAATTTCGCCCTCGGAGCGGGAAATGTTGCGGCCGAGGTCACGGTGACGGCTGAGGGCATTCAGACCACTCAGAGCAACTCTGACGCTGTCCTGAGTGAAACGGCAATTAGCAATTTGCCGATCAACGGGCGTCGATTCCAAGATTTTGCCACGCTGACGCCGACGGCACAGATCGATACCGAACGCAACCAGATATCGCTCTCAGGCCAACGCGGCATCAACACCAACATCAATGTTGACGGCGTAGATTACAATCAGCCGTTCTTTGGCGGTATCCGCGGCGGCGAACGTTCCAATTTTGCCCCGACGATCCCGCAGGAATCGATCAAGGAGTTTCAGGTCGTGGCCGCAGGCTACTCGGCTGAATTCGGACGCAGCTCGGGCGGCATCGTGAACGTCGTGACAAAAGGCGGAACAAATGATTTTCACGCGACCGCGTTTTATCTGCTTCGCCCCGCAAAGGCCTCGCGTAACCACGACCTTGTAAAGGCGATCGAAAAGGAGAAAAACCTTAAGATCACCGCCGGCCCCACACAGCATCAGTTTGGCGGCTCGGTCGGAGGTGCGATCGTCAAGAACAAATTGTTCTACTTCGGCTCGTATGAGGAACAAAGGTTTCGTGCGGATCGCTTCATTATCTTTGGGCTTGGCAACATTACAAGGACAGCCGCAAATCAGGAAGCCTATGACTATTATAAGTCGCAGGAAAGCGGCTACGAGCTAACCAACAACGCACGCACCGGCTTGGGCAGGATTGATTGGAACGTAAACCGAGCGAACACCGCAAGTTTCCGCTTCAGCATTAACAAGGGCGAGGGAGCAAACAGTGTGGCTGTCGGTGACGCTGGCGTTCTGTTCAATCCGGTCGTCGATGCAGCGCTCACCAACGAGGGGATCGAGATAGACAAGAACCGCGTTTTTGTCAGCCAGTTGACAAGCGTTTTTAGCGCGAACCACATCAATGACTTTCGATTTCAGTGGGCAAAGGGTGAACGGCCGCGCATCGCAAACGCGCAGACGACGCTGGTTACCGTAAGCGGCGTAGGGCTTTACGGGACACGCAGTTTTCTCCCGACAACGCAATCAGATCGTCGCATTCAGTTCGTTGACAGTTTCTCGATCGTTGCGGGAAACCATAGTATCAAGATAGGTGGCGAATACAGCGATATATTTCAGAATCAAGTATTCGGCTTCAACCAGTTTGGCAGCTTCAACCCGAACCAGACGGGCAATCCGGGTTTAGAGGATCTATCGCTAACGCCCGGATCCTCAACTGACCGCAGGTTTGATGCTATCAATTCATCAACCAATCTCGGCCGCGCGTTCTTTAACCAGCAGATCGGTAACCTTGAGGCTGCGTTTACGATCAAGGAACTCGCCTTCTACGCACAAGATGCATGGAGGATCAATCCTAAGTTCACGCTCAACTTTGGCCTTCGTGCTGAGAAACAATACAATCCGTCAGCACAGGGCGGAAACGATGCGATCATAAACTTCGTTAAGAATGCCACTTTCCCGGCCATCGGCGGAGCATCGATCGATCCGACTGTGATTGAGGATAGTCCGTGGCAATATGGGCCGCGGTTAGGCTTTGCTTATGATGTGCGCGGTAACGGTAAGTCCGTGATCCGAGGCTTTAGCGGGATCTACTATGCAAGGACGCCGGGACTGATCCTGGCCGCACCGGTCAATAACTTCCGGTTGCCACCGGGGGATGTGTCGGTCGGTTTGCTGATGAGCACGTCGGCGTTGTCAGCGAATAATGCAGGAGGCGTGACGGCCTACAACAGCTTCCTCACCAGCAATCCGAATTATGTGGCGATCATGGGTGCGACCGGGACGGCGTGTCCGCAGGTTGTCAATCCGGCCGATCCAAGGGTCTGCCTTCCCAATACTGTTTTCAGACAGTTTGCGACTCTCAATATTAATCTGAACACATTCGGGCTCGGGAGCCTGCCGTCTTTGAGTTCTGCCCAGCTGACAGAAATGGCCGGTCGGCTCGGACTACCTATTGTTCCTGGCAGCGGTTCGACCGTCATCGCGATGGCGCCGGGTTACGAAAACCCGACATCGTTCCAATTCGGATTCGGCTATGAGCACGAAATAATGCCAGGTTTTGTTGTTGGCGTCGATTACAGCCACGTTAAGACAACTCACTTACAGCGGAATCGTGACATTAATCTGCCCACACCGACGATCGACGTAAACGGACGTCCTGTGTTCAACCGGAACAACCGCCCGGTCACCTCGCTTAACCGTATCCTGCTTCGTGAGGATTCCGGACGTTCCTTGTTCCGAGCATTTACCGCCCGCACGAGGATTTCAAACAAGTGGGCTAACATCAACGCTTACCTGACCCTGTCTAAGTCGCTTTCGGATGACGACAATGAAAGGAACGCAACTGGCCTTTTCTATGAGAACTCCTTCAACCTTCAGAACGAATACGGCCTCGCCCGACTTGACCGCAAGGTCCAGTTTGTAGCGAATCCCGTTTTTTTCCTGCCTCATGGCTTCGAGATATCAAGCGCGATTAGGGCTCGGTCGGGCCTGCCGTTTGACGCTACAGTCGGTTCTGACGTGAATTCTGACAGCAACAACAATGATCGTCCGTTGCTGACGCCGGGCATTCTGATGCCTAGGAATTCGTTCCGCAACAATGCTGAATTTGGTGTCGATGTTCGCGGGCAGAAGGGTTTTGGATTTGGCGAGGGACGCCGGCTCATTTTCTCCGCTGAGATATTCAATCTCTTTAACAATGCGAACATTCAGTATGCCGGTTCGCAGACCCTGTATTGTGCGTCTAATAATCGCACGAGCGCCTGTGGCCTGAACGGGCCGACCAACACGACGTTTATGCAGTTGCGAAACTCATCCGGCGATCTGATCACACCGACGGGAGGCAACTTCTCACGAACGCCGGTGTTTCAGATGCAGTTTGGCGTAAGGCTTCAGTTGTAGTTCACTTGCCTTTTGGCACTTTATGCACGCTCGCGGAATCGCGGGCGTGCATTTTTTTTGTCCACGGTTCGTTATAAACTCAAGCGAGTGCGGATACTTCAGGTCTCATCGGCGAGAACATTCGGCGGCGGCGAGCGTCATTTCATTGACCTTTGCAGCGGGCTGGGCCTGCGCGGGCACGAAGTCTTTGCGGCACTCAGGCCGACGAACGAATGGCAGGGCCGGCTCGATATCGAAACAGAGCGCGTGCTGCATGTATCCATCCGAAACTCATTCGGGATGTTCAGCGCAAAGCGCATTGCACGCTTTGCTCGGGAAAATGGTATCGATATCATTCACGCTCATGTTGCACGCGACTATGTTGCCGCGAGCGCGGCCGCGCGAATGGCAGATACGCGGCTCGTGCTGACGCGTCACGTCATGTTCCCGATGAAATCATTTCATCGGTTCGTGCTCGGGAATGTCGATGCCGCGATCGCGGTATCCGAGCCTGTCCGCGAGCAACTCTCTCGCGTCTTTTCATCGAAAAAGATATATGTCATCCCAAACGGAATGAGCTTTTCCGGGGCTGACGACGGCGAGCTTGCAGGGCTCGGCCGTGCCTTTCGCGAGTTTCATTCGATACCCACGGATGTCCCTCTGGTTGCGACGGTCGGCGAGCTGAAGGTCGCGAAAGGACAGCGTGACCTTGTGCTGGCGGCGCACGAGATACACAAACGCCGACCCGAAGTCAGATTCGTGGTGGCGGGCGTAGATCACACGCTCGATCAGAAGGTTCGACGCGAGCTGAAAAGGCTGGTTCGCGTGTTTGGGTTGGAGGACAACTTCCTTTGGCTTGGCTGGCTCGATGATACTACTCCGCTCCTTGCGGCGGCCGACCTGTTTGTATCACCGTCACATACCGAGAGTTTTGGCCTGGCAATACTCGAGGCGATGTCGGCGGGCTGTCCCGTCATTGCGACAGCTACGGATGGTGCGGTCGAATTGATCGCCGATGCAAACGCGATCGTGCCCGTGAGAGAGCCTTTAAGCCTCGCCGAAACGATCTGCTGGTATCTCGAACATGACGGTGAGCGCCGCGAGTTGGCAGAAAAATTAAAGGCTATCGCCGCTGAGAATTATGGCATCGATAGAATGGTCGAGGCCACTGAGGCCGTTTACCAAAACCTCGTGTGACTGCGTTAACTTGCCGTAGTCCGAGGCGTGCGGGTATCTTATGTGTATGCGGCACCTATTGCTTTTTTTCCTACTGATCTCACTGTTTTCACTCACCGCCATGCCGCAAACGCCCGAGCAGCTTGCAGCCGATTGGGATCGGTCGCATATATCGCACATATTTCCGTCGGACGTTCGTCATACCGATCTAAAAAAATACCTCGATGAGTTGAAAAAGATCGGCATCAAGGTCGATGAGGTCGGCGAGAGCTTTGGCGGGCGTGAGATCTATCAGATCGAGTGGGGCCGCGGGCCGCTAAAGGTATTCATGTGGTCGCAGATGCACGGCGACGAACCGACCGCGACGTCGGCGCTCGTCGATATGTTTGCGTTCCTTCAAAACAATCGAAACCTCGATTGGGTGCGAAAGATCGAGAGGGCTGTCACGATCCGCGCGGTGCCGATGCTCAATCCGGACGGTTCGGAGCTATTCCAACGCCGAAGCATACAGGGCATCGACATTAATCGCGACGCTCTGAATCTCGCCACGCCCGAGGCCAGGCTGCTCAAACGGCTCCGCGCCGATTGGCAGCCCGCGATCGGATTTAACCTGCACAATCAGAATTCGCTGACCTCGGTCGGTCGCACGCCAAAGCAAGCGACCATATCGTTTCTCGTCGTTTACGGCGATCCCGCAAAGACGAGCAACCCCGGCCATGAACGCAGCATGCGGCTCGCGTCGGCGATGACGCAGGCGTTGAAAAAGTTTATTCCAGGCCACATGGCCCGTTACGCTGATGAATGGTCGCCGACGGCATTTGGTGATAATTTTTCGGCGTGGGGAACGCCCGCGATATTGATCGAGACGGGCGGACACTATGGCAAAGATGAGATGTTTCTCATCAAGCTAAACTTTGTTGCTTATCTGACGGCGTTTAACGCGCTGACGTCGGGCAGCGAGGCCACGCAGGACCCCAACGTATATCGCACGCTGCCCGAGAACAGTTCGGGAATACTGGTGGATTTTGTTTTCCGAAATGCGACGCTTGCGCCGCGCAGCGGCGGGGCGACGGTCGATATCGCTGCGGTCACTCAGCGTCGCCGGGCGAGCTTTCCAAAGCCGGTCGTCATTTTGAGCGTAGGCTACATTGGCGGTCGCCGCGGGCTTGAGGAATACGATGCCAGCAGCTTTTTCGTCGTTCAGCGTTTCTCGTCGGTCAAGGCCGAGGAGTTGGCCGAGTTTGCTTTTTACAAGCGCAGCCGCACGATCGATTGGAGCGCCGCCGACCTTGAGACACGATTCTCGCCCGACGCCATCTTCTCGTTCGGCCGCTGGATCAAAGGCGCAGGCGTCGTGCCTCGAAAGTAGCCGATGCTCAACCTGCTAAAGATCAGAAATGTCGCGTTGATCGACGAACTCGTCGTCGAGTTCGGCTCGGGCCTCAATTTGCTGACGGGCGAGACCGGTTCGGGCAAGTCGATCATCGTTGACAGCCTCGGCGCACTTACAGGCGACCGCGTTTCGACCGATCTGATCAAGCAGGGCGAGGACACGGCCGTGATCGAAGGGCTGTTTTCGGCGCGTGACTCAGGATTGAATACAACACTAATCGAGGTGGGCATCGAGCCTGCCGACGAACTGATAGTGCGTCGCGAGATATCACTTGCGGGCCGCAATCGTATCTTTGTCAACGGCTCGCCGGTGACGCAGGGTTTTTTGAAACTGATCGGCCCGCAGCTCGCAGGCATCCACGGCCAGGGCGAACACACTGCGCTCTACGATATCGAAACGCATATTGCAATGCTCGATGATTTTGCCGGTGTTGATACGGAGCGATCTGCGGTCGCCGAGGCCTATCGGGAGTGGTCGAGCGTTCGCGAACAGCTGGCTTCACTGAAAAAGGACGAATCGGAAAAGCTCCAGCTGATCGACATCCTGCGGTTTCAGGTCGATGAGATCAACCGTGCCGGGCTGAACACGAACGAGGACACGGAATTGGAGGCCGAGAAGCGGCGTCTGAACAATGCTGAAAAGCTGTCGTCCTTGAGCGGTGAGGCGTTTACTCTGCTTTACGACGACGAGAATTCTACGCTCTCGACGCTCGATCGTGCCGCCAAGGCGATCAACGAACTAGCCGAGTACGATGAGCACTTTCGCGGCTTTGACGAGCAAGTAGACGCCGCCCGTGCTGTCATCGCGGAATTAGGGGCGACCGCACGGGATTTTGGCTCGTCGCTGGAATTCTCACCGGCGCGACTTGATGAGATAGAAAACCGCTTGGCCGAGATCTCTCGCCTCAAACGAAAATACGGCGAGACGGTCGAGGCGGTGCTCGAACATCTTATGACGTCGGAGGAACGGCTCTCCAATATTGAGACGGCCGAGCTCCGCGAAGAGGAACTTCAGAAAGAACTCAACTTGCTTGAGCAGCGTTACGCCGAAGCGGCCGCCATATTACACGCGTCGCGCTGCAAGGCTGCGGCAAGGTTCGCCAAACAGGTCGAGAACGACTTAAAGGACGTGGCGCTCGAAAAGGCACGGTTCGAGGTCAAGATCGACGCCGAGGGCGATATCTCGCCAAACGGGACCGACCGCATTGAGTTTTACTTTTCGGCAAATCCCGGCGAACCGCCGCGGCCGCTTGTCAGGGTCGCCTCGGGCGGCGAAGCATCGCGGCTGATGTTGATATTAAAAACGGCTTCGCGGTCAAATGATACCGGCAAGACGGTGGTTTTTGATGAGGTCGATGTAGGGATAGGTGGACGCGTTGCGGAAGCCGTCGGGCGCAAGCTAAAGGCCCTTGCGGCGACGCAGCAGGTATTTTGCGTCACACACCAGCCGCAGATCGCATCGCTCGCGGACCGGCATTACCTCGTCGAAAAATTTGTCGAAAAGGGTAAGACACATATCACCGTGCGAGAGCTCGACGCACAAGAAAAGGTCGATGAGATCGCGCGCATGCTCGCCGGCGAACAAATAACCGACGCCGCCCGCGAGAACGCACGAACGATGCTTGCAGGTGCAAGTGATAGCCCCAAAATGGTGCAAAAAGCGCAAATCTGAACTGCTTTTTGCGATCTCCGCGCCTTTTGCGGCCAATTTTCTTATGTCTCAGATCCTGGCCAACGTCATTCGCGGCAACACGGTCGAGTCCGTTCACACAGGACACATCTACATTGTGGACGGCGAGGGCCGTGAGGTCGCATCGATCGGCGATCCATCAACCGTCACCTATTTTCGCTCGGCGTGTAAGGCGTTTCAACTTATTCCGTGCATCACGAGTGGTGCCACGGATGCGTTTGGGTTTACGGAGAAGGAGATCGCGTTGGCGGTGGCGTCGCATTCGGGCGAGTTGGTGCACGTCGCTATTGCGTCCCGAATGTTGCAAAAGATCGGCCTTGACGAATCTTTCTTGCGGTGCGGTGCGCATTTGCCATTCAACGAAGCCGAGTCAAAACGCATGCAGCGAACAGACGAGGAGCCGACGCCGCTGCACAATAACTGCTCTGGTAAGCACGCCGCGATGCTCGCATTTGCCAGACACGTCGGCTCCTCGATCGAGGATTATGAGTCGCCCGACCATCGCATTCAGAAACGCATCCTTCGATGTATAGCCGATTTTTCAGAGGTTCCTGAGAATGAGATCGCGATCGGTATCGATGGCTGCGCCGCTCCGAATTTTGCCGTGTCGGTTCGTTCGATGGCAAAGAGCTTTATCAACCTGATCTCGCCCTCTAACTTTCCCGCACCCACGCGAGCTGCTTGCTCTCGCATCGTCGCTGCGATGGTGAATCACCCCGAACTCATCGGCGGCAGCGAGCGCCTCGACACAATGCTGATGCAGGCCGCTCCCGGTAAACTGATCTCGAAGGTCGGCGCCGACGGCGTCTGGCTCTGCGGCGTCCTGCCCTGCGAACGATGGCCCACGGGCCTCGGCATCGCACTTAAGGTCGCCGATGGCGACGACTATCGGGCGCGTCCAGTCATCGCCGTCGAAATCCTTCGCCAACTCCATATTCTGTCCGCCAATGATCTGGTTGATCTGTCGCCAATGGACGTACGGAACCGTATCGGCGGAGTTGTGG
>JAGOWF010000107.1 GCA_018060305.1 Pyrinomonadaceae bacterium | reverse complement strand
ATTGCTTTATCAGCGAATTCTTCGGCTGGACGAGTATCCGCTTGAGGTCATCGACGGTCAACGCCTCTAACTCGACACGGATCGGAAAGCGGCCCTGCAGTTCCGGTATCAGGTCGGTCGGCTTTGCCACATGAAACGCGCCGGCCGCGATGAACAGTATGTGGTCGGTCGCGACCATGCCGTATTTTGTGTTGACATTGGTGCCCTCGACGATCGGCAGCAGGTCGCGCTGAACGCCCTCGCGCGAGACGTCAGGCCCGCCTGAGCCGGATTCGCGACCCGCTATCTTGTCCATTTCGTCAAGGAAGATGATGCCCGCAGTCTCGGCTCTTGCAAGAGCCTGATCGGTCACCTGATCCATATCGACAAGCTTTTCCTGCTCGTCGCGGAGCATGATCTTACGGGCCTCGCCGATGGTCAGCTTCTTTTCCACGGTCTTGGACGGGAACATATTGCCAAACATATCACGCAGGTTGACACCCATCTCTTCCATGCCCTGGCCGCCGATAAAATCGATGGTTGCGGTCGAGCGATCCTGAGTTTCGATGTCAACGAGACGTTCGTCGATGTCGCCTCGGCGAAGCTGTTCGCGCAACTTTTCGCGTGTGCGCTGATGTGATGAATCGGCCTTTTCGGCAGCCTTTTGGCCCTCGTCCGATGTGTCGTAGCTCGGCGCCGGAGCGGGCAGCAATATATCGAGCAGTCGTTCCTCTACGTTTTGCTCGGCACGCGGCGTAACCTCGTCAAACGCCGCTTGCCTCGCCATATCGACGGC
Source organism: Pyrinomonadaceae bacterium (assembly GCA_018060305.1). Taxonomy (GTDB): domain Bacteria; phylum Acidobacteriota; class Blastocatellia; order Pyrinomonadales; family Pyrinomonadaceae; genus OLB17. The sequence continues at coordinate 7,913 of JAGOWF010000107.1, read as the reverse complement.
TGTATCGGCGAGCTCGCGGACCATCGATTCGACGTCGCGGCCGACGTAGCCGACCTCGGTAAATTTTGATGCCTCGATCTTGATAAAAGGGGAATTCGCGAGTTTTGCGAGGCGACGGGCGATCTCGGTCTTGCCGACGCCGGTCGAGCCGATCATGAGGATGTTCTTTGGCAGCACGTCATCCGCGATCTCAGGGTCGAGCTTTTGACGGCGAATGCGATTGCGCAACGCGATCGCCACGGCTTTTTTTGCCGCGTCCTGGCCGACGACATACTTGTCCAGCGCTTCCACGATCTGTCGCGGCGTCATGTCGTCAAAACTAGCTTTTGCGGCGGCTGTCTCGCCGCCTAAATAAATCGCCATAACACTTTGCAGAAGCCCGCACGTCAGTAAGGGCTATACACTCAACGCCGGATTATTTCGCCCTTGCTAACGCGCGGGCTTCGGCAACGCGGGCTCGCCGCATCAAATTTCTTCTATGACTATCTCCGAGTTGGTGTAAATACAGATCTCACCCGCGATCTTGAGTGATTCTTCGGCAACGTCGCGGCCTGACATAGTTGTGTGCCGCATCAGCGCACGCGCGGCAGCCAGGGCGTAGCTACTGCCTGAGCCGACCGCGAGCAGGCCGTCGTCTGAGGCGATGACGTCGCCTTTCCCTGAGATCAGGAACGCGTCCTTTTCGTCGGCGACTATCAATAGAGCTTCGAGATTTCTTAGATATTTATCCGTGCGCCAGTCTTTGCTGAGTTCTATCGCCGCGCGTTCGAGCTGGCCCTGAAATTGTTCCAGCTTTGTTTCGAACCTCTGGAGCAGGGCAAATGCGTCGGCGGTCGAGCCGGCGAATCCGGCCACGATCTTGCCGTTCGATATTCGGCGGACCTTGCGTGCGCTCGATTTGATAACGGTGTCGCCCAGCGTTACCTGCCCGTCGCCCGCCATCGCTCCCTTGCCGTCGCGGCGGACGAACAATACGGTCGTCGAACGAACTTTGCGATCATTGCCCATTGATGTCGATATTCTCAAGTCAGCGGCCAAAAGGCAAAAGAAACTGCCCGCGAATCTACGCGAATCGAACGAATAAAAAACATCCTCGATATCACATTGGAGCCGATTCGCGTTATTCGCGGGCTGATCTATGGCTAAAATTGACAGATTGCCCAATTTAACAGAACATTAAGAGGTTTATGGCACGACGGCCGCGGATCGGCATCACAATGCGTCTTGAGCTTGAGACCGGCCGGTTTTATCTCGGGCGTGATTACAGCGAGGCGATCGAGGCGGCGGGCGGCGTGCCCGTGCATATCTCGCTGATACCGAAGTCGGAGTATATTTACGAGGTTTTGGCGGAGCTTGACGGCATTTTATTGCCGGGCTGTAACAGTGACGTAGATCCTCACTATTACGGCGAAGAACCACATCACGAACTTGGCACGGTAATTCCGGTGAAGGACGAGACCGAGCGTCTCGTACTGGCCGAGGCCGAGAGGCTGAAAATGCCCATTTTGGCGATATGTTACGGAATGCAGGCCTTGAATGTATGGCGTGGCGGCACGCTGATACAGGACATTCAGTCGCAGGTGAAGGGAAGCTATAAACATGAACAAGGCGTGCCCGAGCATCGTAATTCACATAGCCTGAAGATCGCGGCCGGCAGTATTTTGAATAGTTTGGCGGCCGTAAAGGCCGCAACAGCCGACGTTCGGGTCAATTCGTCGCATCATCAGGCGATAGGCAAGATCGGCAAGGGCCTGAAAGCGACCGCCTGGGCACTGGACGGCATCGTAGAATGCATCGAGGACCGACGGCGGGGCAGATTTATCGTCGGCGTCCAGTGGCATCCTGAACTGACACGTGGGCATGACGGTCTATCGCGGGAACTCTTTGGTATGTTCCTGAGCGAATGCCGGCAGAGGAATTAGACTTAAAGTGATTCATAAGGTCGTTCCGTAAGAGATGCGATGACGATGTGATACGAGCAATAGTTCTGATTATACTTTAGGAAACGTAACGACTAGATAATCGATGCAAGATGCTAGAGCACAGACACTGAACCGAGGTCAGATGGACAGTCCAGTTATAGTTGGCATAGTGGCGTGGATATTTCCGGGCGCAGGGCACCTGGCACAGGGCCGGATCGTAAGGGGAATGATCCTAAGTGTCGTCATCTGGGGAATGTTCATCATCGCACTCTTGAGCGGCGGTGCCCATTATCCCGGATTTGATTTTAAGGACGGCGCTCTGCTCTATCTGCTTAATATTTTTGCAAGGTTTGGCAGCGGCCTTGGCGCGGTGATAAGCCTGCTGATGGCCGCAGCTCCGTCGCCCGACGTGGCAAAACTCGCGACATTCGAGTATGGCGGACGATTCCTGGAGGTTGCAGGATTGCTCAATTATCTGGCAGCCATTGACGCGGTAGATATCGCCCTCGGGAGGAAGAGATGATCCATTTTCTATACCTCGTAGGCTTTGGATTCTTTGTTTCGGTTGCGTTCGCGATCTTTGGCGGCGGCACCGCGAAGCAGCGCGTCCTCTACGGAGCCAAGACGTTTGCGCAATTTGTCGTTATAAGCCTTGTTCTGGCTTGGTTACTCTACTTTATTCCGTGGTAAACAGATGCCGCTGGTCGAATCCGAGAGCCTCGTCCTCAAAAGCTACAATCTGGCCGAGGCGGACAAGATCGTCGTTCTGCTGACGCGTGAGCATGGCATCGTGCGCGGTGTCGCAAAAGGGGCAAAGCGGCTTAAGAGCAGATTTGGCAGCGGTTTGGAGCCGTTTTCGATCGTGGCTGCGACGTATTTTGAAAAGGAAACGGTCGAGCTTGTATCAATCCAGAAGGTCGAACTGTTGGCGTCAAATTTTGCCGCAGCGGCCGATCCGGCCTTCCTGGGCAAGTTCTCGTACTTGGCAGAACTCTTGATGGCGTTTTCGCCGCCGCACGACCCTAATGAGACGCTCTACCGAATGACGCGGGCATGTATTGAGACCGCTGCTGCGGACGCAGGAGCCTTGGACGCGGTCGGCGTGTATTTTGAGCTATGGCTATTGCGGCTAGCAGGCTTTCTTCCGGATTGGAGGACTTGTAGAGACTGCGGACGAGTGTTGTCGGACAGCGAAAATGCCAGCGTGACCGGTGACCAGCATCTCGTTTGCGGCAATTGTCGGCGGACCGAGGGAAATCAAACCCTCGGCAGCGCGGCCCGGGCGATCGCGGCATCGGTAAGGACCCGGCACCCTGAGGAGTTTGCCCGACACTGTGCGGGTGAACTAACGGAGTTACGTGCTCTCTCAGGCGTCCTGCGTGAGATCGCCACACGCTCGCTAGGGCGAAAAGTGACGGGCGAGATGCAGTTCGCGATTCAAAAGTAGGGAAGTATGCACCGCGTCGGCCGCCTTATCTCCAGATACCTGCTCGCGACGATAGTTCCATACTTCGTCCTGTCATGGCTGCTGTTGACGATGGTCATGTTCGTCCAACAGGCCAGCCGCTTTTCGGATATATTTTTCAATCTCGCCATACCGGCCAGCCTTGCGTGGCAATTGACGTTGGCGCTCGTGCCCAACGTGATCGCCTTCACATGTCCCGCCGCGATCTTGGTTGGCACGGTGATCGGCCTGACAAAAATGCAGGGTGACAGCGAGTTGGTCGCCATGCGTGCGGCCGGCGTGGGCAATTGGCAGATCGCGGCGCCGATCATGTTGCTCGGCGTCCTATTCTCGATATTTGCTTTCGTCGTGAATGTGAAGGGAGTGCCGCTCGCAACCAGGCTGGTAAAGCGGATCGCTCTCGAGACGGCTATCAAGAAACTCGAATCGCCGGTCGAGCCGGGCATGATCAATACGGAACTGGCGGGTTTTGCGATCTATGTGGGCAGCGGCGACGTCGCAACGGGCCGCTGGCAGGATATCTTCGTCCAGATCAAGGACGACTCACGCGAACGGCTGCGTCTGATAACGGCAAGGCAAGGCAGAATTGATACATCGGAGCAAGAATCGGAACTCGTTCTGGAGGACGCCAACGGCTGGAACATTCCGACTCGGCGATCGGGCGGCGGTGAGGCTGTTGTCGAGAATCTTGGTGAGCTTCGCCTGGCGATCAGAACAAAGCGTGACGAACTGATCGACCAGTTGAACCGCTCGGGGCTGCGGCCCGAGACTCTCGGGCTGGATGATCTTGACGATGAGCGCGACCTGTCCGCCAAAGAGGAACGGGAACGCGACGTCCTCAGTTATCGGCGCATCCTGCTATCGGCGACGCCATTGCTTTTTTGTGTTTTGGCGACATTCATCGTGCTTCGATTCAGCCGCGGAGGCCGGGGTTTCGGCCTCGCAGTCTCGCTGTTTGTCCTGATAGCGTTCTATATCCTCACGTTCATAGGTGAACAGCTTTCACGATCGGGAGTAGTGCCGGTATTTGCGGGCGTGTTGGTCCCGTTGATCGGCTGTATAGCAGCTGTCTGGTGGTTTGGACATATGCGTGGCGGTGATCTTTGGGACATTGTCAGCCGGCCGTTCCGTAGTGTCGTCCGACGTCTTACGGAGGCTAGAGGCCGGCTCGGATCCAGTGACCTGTTTATTGATCTCACGACGGGGCTGCGCGATTTCGATCTGCTTCGCAATCTGGTCAAAAATCTCGCATTGGCACTCGCGTTTCTGATCACGCTGTTTCTTATCTTCACGGGACTTGACCTGTGGCGGCGAGCAGCCGTGATCGACGGCGGCGCCTTTTACCTCATCAAATACCTCGTTTTTCTCTTTCCATACATTTTGGTCCAGGTTGTCCCAACGGCCGCAATGATCGGCATGATGGCGACATATGCTATTAAATCGCGGCAGAATGAACTCGTCACCTGGGCCGCCGCGGGGCAGAGCGTTTACCGGCTGCTTCTGCCGGGCTTCGCATTGATGCTCGTGATCGGCGGAGCGACCTATCTTGTTCAGGAAACCGTGCTTCCCGGTGCCAACCGCATACAGGACGAGACGCGACAGTATATTGCCAACGAAGGAAAACCGGTGTCCAGCGGGCGGGAGATGTGGAGCAAGGGTGAGGATCGTCTCTATGCCTACAGGCTTACGTCTGATAACGTGCAGGGGAGTGCGTCAAAAACGTCTGCGGATGCGGCCGACGTAATAGTATTCGAGTTTGGTGAGACCGATAGGGCGCTTCGGAGCGTGATCCGTGCCAGTGCCGCTGTGTGGACAAATGGTAATGTCGTGCTGCGTGATGTGCAGAGGTTCTCGCTCGAACAAGGAAAGATCACGGATGCGGAAGGCAAGGAGATCGATATATCAGAGCGAATGGATCCATTCTCAGCAATTCCGCGCAAACCTGCACATATGAATTCGGCCGAGCTTAGGCTTCGCCTGTCGACGGGCGACTCGGATGCGGTTCGCCGCACGATCGAGGTGCCCCTGCAAAGGTCGTATGCAACGATCTTGCTTCCACTAGTTATCGCCTTGTTTGCTGCCCCGCTGGCCGTGACGTTGGTGCCGCGCCGTCGCGGAAGCAGTCTGGCCGGAGCTGTCGGGCTCTGGCTGGTTTTCATCGGCATTATCGCTGTATTTGAGCAGTTCGGCCTTAATGGACAACTGACGCCGCTTCTCGCCGTTTGGGCACCGCTTGCTGTCTTTTCATTACTGGGCGTGTACCTGATCTCGCGCGTCCGCACGTAGGCAAAATTGACTTGATATTCTAATCAGTCAGTGCTAGAGTTCCTCTGCGCATCCCCCGCAGCAGAATATCCGACTCCCGGATCGGCGTAAGGCCAGCCGGTCCATTCGGCTATTTGGTAGTTGGCCTTTTGTGCAGTTGGAGGTATCCGAAAATGAGGGGAAGAATTCTCGTTTTAGGGTTTGTTTTTGCTATCGGTTTGTTCAGCAGCCTGAACGTCCACGCCGATCGACCGCGATCCTCAGATCAAATCCGAAACTTAGCCTCGCTCGACGGTGACGATGCCGTCAGCCAGGCAGACGCGTTGATCCAGCAGGCCAGAAAAGACGGCCTCGATTATCTCAATTCGAAAGACGACAGATCGAAAAAGGCAGCTCGGAAGGCGTTGGATGAAGCCGAAAAACTGCTCAAGAAGAGTATTAAGGCAGACCAGGCATGCGAAAAGTGCTTCGACCTGCTGACGAGCACGTATTTTTATCAGACATATTTCGGCTTTTCCAAGGATTACGACGATTGTCTAAAAGCCGCCAAAGAAGGACTCGCGCAGTTCCCGTCCAATCAGAGGATGACGTATCTTACCGGATACGCGCTCTACAATACAGGCAAGCACGACGAGAGCATCCGCTGGCTGAACAAGTTTCTGGCAATGGATATCTCAGCGGAGACGGCGGCCTCTGTGCGTAAGATACTTGCCGATAGTCAGAATCGGTTTTTGGCGAGTTGGAACCGGCACGCCGATTACTACCAGTCCAGCGACTCAAAGATAATGGGCTTTAACCAGCAGACCGGTCGGCAGGAGCCACTGTTTGCAGTGACCAAGGAATGGGAAATGAACCTCGGCAGCATGGGCTTTAATGCCCTAGCCGCGCAGGCACCGAAGGTCGAGGACCCTGAGGTCAAAGAGTATGTGCAAAAGCTGGTGGAGCGTCTAGTGACGAAATCGCCGGGATCGCCGTTCGAATACAAGCTGACGATCGTAAATTCGCCACAGGTCAATGCGGTGACGCCGCCGGGGCATGTCGTTGTTTATACGGGACTGCTTAACTTTGCCGAGAATGAATCCGAGCTGGCGGGCGTCCTGTCACACGAACTCGCCCACAATTACGCTCACCATCAGGCTCGTGCGGTGCTCAGCAAATATAAGAATCAGAGCATCGCGAATGCGATCGTGGCGGCTGTTGCGCCGCAAGGCGGATGGGCCCAGCTTGCGGCCGGGATCGGGTCGAATTTCGTCGTTGAGCTCTTTGCCCGCGCTTACAGCCGGTCAGAAGAAAAGGAAGCAGACCTTTATGGGTCACATATTCTCTTCAACGCGGGTTACAATCCCACGGCGATGTCGGCCTTCTTCGTAAAGCTCTACAAGGCTAATCCCAAACAGCCGATGAAACTGCTCAGTACGCATCCGCCGGTTCCTGACCGCGCGATCTATCTCACGGACTATCTCGACAGTTTTCCGCTGGATCGCGAGATGCAGTTGGATAGCAAAGACTTTCAGAAAATGAAGGCACGGCTCGCAACGCTCGTCCCGACGATGCAGCCAACCGGCCCGGGCCAAGGGGTTTTGCCGGATCAATAAAGGAGCAGTTATGAGCATCACTAAAGTTTCACATTTCGTTTTGTTAGCGATCACGGCACTGTTCTTAGCATCGCTTTTGTTCGCATCAGATAATGTCCGGGACGGTGCTGCGGCCGACGCCAAGCCGACACCAACACCTAAGCGGACGAAACCGCCAAAAGACGACCCGGACAAGGAATTGGACGATATTCTCAACGAGGACAAGAACAATCCTGCAAAACCGAACGCAAAACCCGGAACAAAACCGGCGGACGATCTCGGCGATATCGATGATCTGGATGAGGAACTTGAGCCGGACGCCAAACCGTCACCGACACCCAAGCGGACCAAACCACCTAAGGACGATCCGGACAAGGAATTGGACGATATTCTCAACGAGGACAAGAACAATCCTCCAAAACCGAACACGAAACCCGGAACAAAACCTGCGGACGAGCTTGGCGATATTGATGATCTGGATGACGAACTCGAGGACAAGCCAAAGCCGCCGGCGGTGAAGGATCCGAAACCTAGGGTTAAGCCGCCGAAGGATGAAACGGCGACCGACGAAGTTCCGGACGATATTAAGAAGAATACCGGTCAGGTCAAGGTGGCGCGTTACGCCGTGTATGTGATAACAAATGCATCAGGCGGTCTGTTTGTGGGTTCTGAGGACGACATCAAGGG
>JAGOWF010000106.1:5297-8697 GCA_018060305.1 Pyrinomonadaceae bacterium | reverse complement strand
CAATCGCCAGATCGTAAGCGCGCGTGCGGTGCTGCAGCTCGGCCATCGCGGTCACGTACTCTAGTTTTGAAAGGCGGTCAGCTTCGGGTTCGGGAACGGCGCGGGCAAAGCGACGACTGCGCGAGTAAAAGACCAAACCAGCTAGAAATACGGCCTGGAGAAATATCGCGACGACCGGCGTCCCGGCAAAGAACTGAACGAATCGATTGCTGTCGCTGCCAAATCCGTGGTGAAACTCATCAAATGCGATCAGCCCGTCATTCACATTGACGAGGTTGATCGCAAGCCGGGCGTTGTCTGCCAATGCGATGCCGCCGTTTGAGACGATGTAAGGATCGGCGACGAATACGATAGTTCCGCTGCCAAACGGCGTGTCAATGACAAGTCCGTCATCGGCGAACGGATAATGTATGACGGGCGCGACCTGGCTCGGCTCGACCGCTGACGAATCTGCATCCTTGGCGGATGTGTCCGTCCCGTCAGCAAACCGTTCCATCCTGACCGAGGCTGCAAAGCGTGACGGCTGAACCGCCACGACGCCCTGTGTGAAGATCGACGGCTGAACGGGTTTGACCGCAGCCGTGTCCGCTGTCATTTGCTGCTGGTCGGCAGGATCCACGGAGAGAATTGCCGGAGCCTGCGATTCGGCGACGATGATCTCCCAGTTGGCTGTGGTCGTTGTCAGCTTCTCCGGCGGAGAGCGATCGATGATAACCAGCCGCCCGCCGCCTGAGACCCAGCGGAGCAGCGACTCGGTGTCCGCATCGGTAAACTCGCGTTTCAGCCTGCCAATGATGACAAAAATATGTGGTTTTTCGCCTTCGCTTGTTACCAAAGCGGCCGGACTCTCTTGCCAGCGGACCGCATTTCGGCCGGTCTCACGCAGAAGCGTGTAGTATGCCTGAGTGCCCGTCGGCCCCGAATTGTAACTCGACCGGTCGGCGGCGAACTCGCTGTCGGGCGTCTTTTCCTTTTGCTGATACGACGCGGCATTGAGGCCCACCAGAATGGCGATGAGCAGGATGAATACCGACAATAGCAATAGCCGCTGTTTCATCCTCGGGCCTCCGTGACCGTCTGACGGCATGTGTTTCTGAAGATCTCCCACTCCTCGCCGCGGGCCGGCGTGAGGCCGTACCAACTGCGTTCGAATGTCTTCGTCAGAGAGGCCATGCTGTCTGATAATCGAGCGTTGCGCCGCACGTCGCGTAGGTAATCGCGATTCGTCTTGTGTCTGGCCAGGTTGATCACCTTTCGGTCACTGAGGTCGCATAGGACGGCGATATATCCCTTGCGGATCGCGCCGCGCAGGTCACCTTCACGGGCCAGCCGTTCTGCCTCGGCAAGCAGGTCGCGGGATGACTCGTGGGCCTCGATACGTTCGCCGAGGATCACTCGGGCATCGCGTTTCTCCTTTTTGTTAATGGAGATCCGGCTGGCAAACGCCGGAGCGAACTTGTAGATCAGAAAACCGACGATAACGACTACCGCAAGCAGAACAAGGACCTGAAGCCCAAAGGTCAGCGAACCCATCCCTGTGCTCGGTTCAGACGGGATCTCCGGGCGGGGAAATTGCCGGGCGAGCCATTCGGTAAACTCGCGCCACCATTTTTGAAACAGGCTTTCCTGTTTTGGCTGTGCCTTTTGATACTCTTCGCGGCTGAGTATCTCGGCCAGTTTCTGTTTGTCGTCGTCTTTTGAACGCTCGCCGGCGGCAGCATTCTCGAGATCTTCGACGGCGTCCAGAATTCCTGCCAATCGCTCATCGATGCCGGTTAACATCGCAAGGCGTTTCGCAGCATTCGGTTCTGCCTTGAGGCGATCGGCTTCGACGCCCAGCCACGCATTATCGGTTGCGACGCTTCCTGATGGCCACTCGACCTTCTCCGACGCCGGCAAAAGCACGCCAAGCGCCTCGATGTCACGACTTGATGACGGCTTGTCGGCATTTTCGATGAGCCTGGCCAGCACCTGACGCGCCGAGACGATCCGCTGTTTGTAATCGTTCAGCGCGGCGGCCGCAGCCGGAGCCGCAAACACCGCGACGAAAAGCGCCATGCCGGCGACGGATCGTATGAATGTCCTTAGCCGCACGCTCATTTGAGTCCAAGTGTCGTAAAGTGGCCCGCGTTTTCCGGCGCAACGACCGTCGGGTCGGCCAAGGCGGGCTGAAGCGGATTTACATAGCTCGTGGGCACCGAAGGAATATCGCCGAGCCGGGCCGCCGCCATCAGTTCGATGTCATATCCCTCGTGGCGGACACGTTCATCGACATACAGCAGACACAGGCCGATCATCCACACCGGAGTGAGGAGTATCAAGCTCACCTGCCAGATCAGGTTGTAAGCGATCTCGTACCATGCCGGTATAACATCGGCGTCAAAGCTCATCAGCGGCACACCCTGAGATGACGCGTACCACGCCAGCGGAACATACAGCAACGCAAGCGCCGAGTATGTAGCTACGCTAGTAAATACAAACAGCGCGGCCAGACGCCTGACGTTACGGCTGGCCAGCGTCGCGCTTCGGCCGATAGCGGCAAAGACGCCTTGCCCCTCGACCAGCATCACCTGAGGAACATACGCCAGCCGCGATGCGGCGAGAAAGAAAAGCCACGTCGTTGCGAATAGGATGGCACCGCCAAGAATGATCGAGAGCAAGACAGCGACAATCGGTATCGCTTCGAATACAGATGCCACGAGCGCGATCACCAGTATGGCGGCGAGCACGCCCAGGTAATAGACAGCCACGCCGACAGCGCCAAGGATCATTGTGATCAACGTCGCGGCCACAAAGAGGCCGCCGAGCCTTTTCAGCGTGTCACGGTAGGTCCGTCCGAATGTGATCGCTTCGCCATGAAGCAGATGGCGGACAAAACCTCGTGACGCGCCGCCCATCACGATAAGCGTGGCTATGGTTTCGATCAGCCAGATGACGACGCTCCCGAGCCAGACGAAAACGTAGTAAAACGCGTTCTCGGCCGAATACTTGTCGGCCCCGATCGAAAAGATCTGCCGCCCAAGCATCAGCCACGCGAGTGAGAATACGGTTCCGACGATCACCGGCGGAGTGGCGATCAGGATAAATGTGCCAAACGATCTGCGATAGAACCGAAAAGCCCGGTCGATAAGGTCGCCGGCCCCAAGAGGCCTGATCCCGTTAGCAAAAGTTGAGGCCACGCTGTCCGTCATACCCTAAGGCCGGAGGTGATAGCCCTTTATCTTTGAATTGAGTGTCGTTGCGTTGAGTCCCAAAAGCCGTGCGGCCCGCGATTGATGCCCACCGGTCTGTTCCAAGGCCCGTAGAATAAGGTCGATCTCAAACTTTTTGACCTCGTCATAGAAGCTAACGCCGCGCGCAAGGTCAACGCTGCCGGAGGCTCCTTCCGTATCCGCAGCCG
>JAGOWF010000106.1:0-5197 GCA_018060305.1 Pyrinomonadaceae bacterium | reverse complement strand
TGATGCCCACCGGTCTGTTCCAAGGCCCGTAGAATAAGGTCGATCTCAAACTTTTTGACCTCGTCATAGAAGCTAACGCCGCGCGCAAGGTCAACGCTGCCGGAGGCTCCTTCCGTATCCGCAGCCGCTTTCATTGCAGCCTCGGGATCTATGACCTCCGGCCTTAGGCATTCGACAGAGATGTGATCGTCGGGCGTTATCACGATCGCTCGTTCGATAATATTCTCGAGCTCGCGGACATTTCCCGGGTAATCATACTTCTCCAGCAGGCCGAGCACCTCAGGCGCAATATTTTCAGAGACCGTGCGATCGTTCTCTGCCGCGTATTTCCGTATAAAGTGCTGCGCCAACGGCAATATGTCTTCGCGGCGTTCTCGCAGCGGGGGCAATTCGATCGGGACGACCGAGAGGCGAAAATAGAGGTCCTCGCGAAACTGCCCGTTGCGCACAGCTTCTTTCAGGTCAACATTGGTGGCCGCAACGATGCGCACGTCCACCTTGACCGGCAGCGTGTCGCCAACGGGCGTAAATTCGCGTTCCTGTATCACGCGCAGCAGCCGAACCTGTGTCTCAGGCCTGATGTCGCCGATCTCATCGAGAAATATCGATCCCGTATCGGCTGACTCGAACAGGCCTTTTTTGGCCGCGACAGCACCGGTAAATGCTCCTTTTGTATGTCCAAATAGCTCAGATTCGAGCAGTTCAGAGGGAATATTGGAGCAATTGACGACTACAAAGGGATTTTGGGCCCGAGGGCTGGCCTCGTGGATCGCCTTGGCCACCAGTTCCTTTCCGGTTCCGCTCTCGCCTGTGATCAGAACGGTCGAGCGTGCGGGAGCGACTTGCTCGACAAGACGAAACACGTTCTCCATCTTTTCTGATCGGCCGATAAACCCGTCGCGATTGACCGAACGCGCCATCGCCTGCCGCAGCGTGCGGCGCTCCTCTTCCTTGCGGCGGCTTCGGATGCCTCTGGCAACGAGAGCGAGTAGCTGCTCATTTTGGAACGGCTTGCGGATGACACCTGCCGCGCCCTTTTCCCACGCGGAGATCGCGGTATCAAAGGTCGCATACGCGGTGACTATCAGGACTACGGCATCGGGATCGATCCTGGTCAACTCCTCGAGGGCAGTGAGGCCGCCCATTCCCGGCATCGAGACATCCATCAGCACGACGTCAAAATTATTCTGCTTATACGATTCGATCGCTTCCTCACCGGTTTTCGCGAGTTCAACTTTGTAGCCCGCGCCCGAGAGTATCGTCTCGAGCACGTCGCGCATGATCTCTTCGTCATCGCAGATAAGGATCGATCCCTTCTTCGCCATAACCTAAGAATATAGCTTAAATTCGCGCAAATCGCTTACTAACGAATGTCAGATACGATAGCGGCGCGGCACTCTCGGGGCGCCACCTTACATCAAGAAAAAACTTGACATTGCGTTGATATTATGATACTGTGTTGCAGTATCGAAACGTCGCTGTGCCACTGTGTAACACGTTCTTTGAAGAAAAGTGGAAAAATGACTATCTCGAACGTGGTTAAGTGCCTTGTTATCAATAGAATAGCTGTCCACTCGAGTAGAGTGGACAAGCTGTGGACGCCGAGTGGACAGATTTTGAATCTGATGGCATTAAATATTCTAAACATTGAGCTTAAGTTGCGACGACACAATTTCCTGTCCACTACGACCATAGTTTCTTGCCCGGTCGAATCCAGCGTCTCGAACGCACTCGGACGGGTGAACCTTTGCGACTTTGTTGGCGTAATATGCTAGTTGCATGACCGTGAGGTCTTAAGACCATGGCTATCTCAAAAACAACAAAGATATTTCTGCTGCTCGGCGGCATTTTGGCGGCGCTCCTGATCGTCGGCGTGGTCGGCATCATCTATGCCGCCCGCACGATGGGCCGCCCCAGCGTTGCCAACAACAGCGTTCTGATACTCAGCATTTCAGGAGATCTGCCTGATTATGTGGCTGAGGAACCGCTCACCAAGGCGTTCGGCATCCCCCAGTCTCAATCGTTTACCGGCCTGCTCACACAGCTTCGGAAGGCAAAGGTCGATAATCGGATCGGTGCGGTCCTGCTCGATATCAACTTTCCAAACGTCGGTTGGGGCAAGGCCGATGAGTTTCGCGATGCGGTGGCCGAGTTTAAGAGATCGGGCAAGCCAATCTACGCCTATATGCAGATCGGCACTAACCGGGAATATTACCTCGCAACTGCCGCCGACAAGATATTCATGCCGCCTTCGGGCGATCTGTATGTAAACGGATTTGCGGCCGAGGCAATGTTCTACAAGGGTTCGCTCGACAAGCTCGGTATCGAGACAGACGTCATTCAGATCGGCCCGAAATACAAGAATGCCCCCGACCAATACACAAAAAAGGAAATGGGTGAGGGCCAGCGTGAGGTGATCAACGCGGTTCTCGACGAGTATTTCGCGCGCTTCACCGGCGCAATTGCGGACTCGCGGAAAAAAGATCCGGCCGACGTTAAGTCGGTCATCGATGACGCTCCTTACAACGCCAATCAGGCGAAAGAGCTCGGTCTGATCGACGGAGCCCTGTATCGCGAAAAGGTGGATGATGAGCTAAAGACGGCATTGGGCTACAAGGCGGATGATAAACTCCGCACCGTTCGCGGCGGCGATTATCGCGAGATCCCGTCAGACAGCCTCGGGCTCAACAGCGGCGAGCGTATCGCGGTGATCTTCGCCTCGGGCGCGATCAATATCGGCCGGTCATCAAGCGGGCCGCTAAACGGTGAAATGGTCGGCTCCGACACGCTGGTCTCGGCGATCAACGACGCGGCAGCCGACAAATCGATCAAGGCGATCGTTTTGCGCATCGATTCGCCCGGTGGGTCGGCCCTGGCGTCGGATCTGATCTGGAATGCCATCGAGAACGCCAAGGCGAAAAAGAAGGTCGTCGTCTCAATGTCCGACGTCGCGGCATCGGGCGGCTATTATATTGCGTGCAATGCCGACAAGATCGTCGCCGAACCCTCGACCGTGACGGGATCGATCGGCGTCTTTATGGGCAAACCGGTCGTTAAGGGAATGTACGACTGGCTCGGTATCACCAATGAATATGTTATGCGCGGCAAGAACGCAGGTATCTTTCGCGAGACCGAAAAGTGGACGCCCGAGGAACGCGAAAAGATGGTCGCCCAGACAAATTCGATCTATTTCGATAACTTTCTGCCAAAGGTCGCGAAAGGACGCGGCAAGTCGCACGAAGAGGTCAACACGCTGGGACAAGGGCGTGTCTGGACAGGCACACAGGCTAAGGAGAATGGCCTGATCGATGAGTTTGGCGGGCTCGAGAAAGCGATCGAGATCGCGAAGGCCCTGGCCGAGCTTCCTGCGGACAAGGATGTCAAGCGTGTGGTCTTTCCTGAGCCGCGGCCTCTGTTAGAAGAGCTATTCGGTGACGACGACACGTCGCAAGTGCAGGAACAGGCCCAAGCGGCACTGCTCGAATCCGTCCCAGCAGACGTCCGCCGAGCGTTCCGATTCGCGGCTCTCTTCGACCGGATGCAGCGAGGCGAGGCAATGCTGCTGCTGCCATTCGAGTTAACCATTAGATGATCGTCGTCGGCGGCTGTTACGTAAAGCCAGTGGGATCGATAGCCAACGGTGCTCTCGGCCATACGTTCGGGCGTTGAGTAAGTCGATTGCTAGTTCGGCCTGCTGGTGCAATTCATCCGGCGGCAGATCGTTGTTGCTCTCGTAACAGGCGTGGACGATGCAGGCTGACGGCTTGCCGTCATTGTGCACGAGACAGCCGACGCCGGTCTCGAATAGTGGACAGGCATACTGTTGCGAATATGTGTCGCCACTCTCTGTAAGCCCATAGCGTGAGATCGTAATATCGATACGCTTTTCGACCGCGGTGCGGCGGGCGTCCGGCAGGCGGTCGAGCGTTCGATCAATCGCGACGGCTTCGAGCCGCGATATGTGGACATTGACAAAGTGTGCATCCAGGCAACAGGCGCCGGGCGTCTCACAGGTAGTGCAGCTCTTCGCACGAGCTTCGTATTTGGCAACGGCCTGCCTTAAGGTTTGCTTGATCTGCGCAAGACGGCCCAGAGCCTTTGCTTGGCTTAGATATTTCATATTGCGTGATGCTAAACTGATTTTACATTTTGCGGAGGGGTTATGCTGAAAGAGGGCGATAAAGCACCGGAATTCTCGGCCAACGATCAGGACGGCGACCAGGTCAGGTTAAAAGACCTTAGGGGCAAACGCGTCGTCCTTTGGTTCTATCCAAAAGACGACACCCCTGGCTGAACGAAGGAGGCGTGTTCGCTCCGGGATTCGAGCGGCAAATTTGATAAGAAGGATATTGTCGTGATCGGTGTTTCGACCGACAGCGAAAAGTCGCATCAGAAGTTCATCTCGAAGTATGGCCTTCCGTTTACACTGATCGCTGACACCGAGCACGAGGTGGTAGAAAAATACGGCGTCTGGGTCGAAAAGAGCATGTACGGTAAGAAGTATATGGGCATTCAGCGGACGACCTTTTTGATCGATGCCGACGGAAAGATCGCCAAGATATTTGCCAAGGTCGATGTCGAAAACCACGCAGACGAGGTGCTCGCGGCGTGGGGAGAGTAATGATGAAAAATACGTTTTTCCTGCTTCTGTTGCTGGCCTTTTTGTTGCTGGGCTGCACACCGCCGGCGGCACCGCTTCTGGTTTACAGCAAGTATGAGAATGAAGATGCTGTGCCGAGAATTAAGGTCGAGGAGGCAAAAAAGGAGTTTGATGCGGGCAATGTTGTGTTTGTCGACAGCCGCCCGGAGGCCGCGTTCAAGGCCGAGCATCTGCCGGGGGCGGTCAGTATCCCGCTCGGTGCCGAGGCTGAGGCAAAATTTAGCCAGCTTCCCAAAGGCAAGAAGATTATCGTTTACTGCACCTGACCGCACGAGCACACGAGTGCCAGTTTGGCATTCCAGATGAACCAGAAAGAGATACCCGCAACCTACGCTCTCGAGGGCGGCCCGCCCGCGTGGAAGGCCGCCGGATATCAGCTTGAGAAAAGTGAATAAGTTCTATAAAAGGTGGCTGCAATCCGCCGCCGTTGCTGCCCTGCTGGCGCTGATACCGCTTGGCCTATCCGCACAGACCAAGCGGCCCAAGAAGCCAAAAAAGGCCTCGACGCCGACGCCAAAAGCGACGCCGTCGCCGGCG